>JBFHGI010000045.1:0-9711 GCA_041583175.1 Pseudorhodobacter sp.
ACCGGGGCGACTTCACCATGGACGGTCATCGGCTCCTCAGCCTGTACCGTGCCACCGACACTACGCCGGGATGGTTAACAAAACCTTCTTCATCTTGGCGAAAATACCTCACGGGGGTGCGGGGGTGTGAAACCCCCGCCCGTCCCACCAAAAGGAGACCGACAGGATGAGTGCGAAACTCTATTGCTTTGGCGAAAGTGGAAATGCCTATAAGGCGGCGCTGGCCTTGACGCTTGCCGAAATGGAATGGCAACCGGTCTATGTTGATTTCTTCAACGGCGAGGCCCGCAGCCCGGCCTTCCGCGCGATCAATGAAATGGGCGAAGTGCCGGTGTTGATTGACGGTGATGCCACCCTCAGCCAATCTGGCGTCATCCTTGATTATATAAGCTCCAAAACCGGAAAGCTTGGCGGGCGCTCTGCCGCAGAGCGGCGCGAGATTTTGCGCTGGATGTTCTGGGACAACCACAAGCTTTCGGGCATCGCCGGGGGCACGCGGTTCTTGATGAATTTCCTGCCACCTGAAAAGCGCCCCGAAGCCGTGATCGACTTCAATCGGGGACGGCTGAAAGCCTCTTACACCATTCTGAACGACCACCTCGCGAATTCCGACTGGATCGTGGGAGATCAGGTCACGATCGCGGATTTGTCTTGCTGCGGCTATCTTTATTACCCTGAACCTTTCGGGTTTGACCGCGCCGACTGGCCCCACATCGACCGCTGGCTGGACCAGATCGCCGCTTTGCCGGGGTGGCAGCATCCCTATGACATGATGCCCGGGAACCCATCGGACCGGGCAACGGGTTGAAGCACAGCAGACCCAACCCCATCATTGCACTTATATCTAAAGACCGGGAGAGACCCAGATGACCGAAGCCTATATCTATGACGCCGTTCGTTCGCCCCGAGGCAAGGGCCGCGCGGATGGCAGCCTGCATGAAGTGACCTCCGTAGCGCTTTCGGCCAAAGTGCTGAACGCCGTGAAATCACGCAACGGTTTGGAAGGCCATGCGGTCGAGGATGTGATCTGGGGCAATGTGACCCAGGTTGGTGAACAGGGCGGCTGCCTGGCGCGTTCGGCGGTTTTGGCATCGGATCTTGACGAATCCATCCCTGGCCTTGCGATCAACCGGTTCTGTGCCAGCGGGATGGAGGCAGTGAACCTGGCTGCCAACCAGGTCCGCGGCGGGGCGGGCATGGGATATATCGCGGGTGGTGTGGAAATGATGGGCCGCGTGGCGATGGGGTCGGACGGCGCCGCGATTGCAGTTGACCCGAGCCTTGCGATGAAAACCTATTTTGTGCCGCAAGGGATTTCAGCGGATATCATCGCCACCGAATATGGCTTTACGCGTGATATGGCGGATGCACTGGCTGTCGAAAGCCAGAACCGTGCGGCGCAGGCCTGGAAGGAAGGCCGCTTTGCAAATTCGGTGATCGAGATCAAGGACCAGAACGGGCTGACCATTCTGGACCGCGACGAATACATGCGCCCCGGCACCGACATGCAAAGCCTTGGCGGGCTGAAGCCAGCCTTCAAGGATATGGGCGAGGTGATGCCCGGTTTCGACAAGATCGCGATGATGAAATACCCGCATCTGGCGCAGATCAACCACATCCACCACGCAGGCAATTCCAGCGGGATCGTGGATGGGGCCGCCGCCGTGCTGATCGGCAACAAGGAATTTGGCGAGAAATACGGCCTGAAACCCCGCGCCCGCATCCGCGCCACCGCGAAAATCGGCACTGATCCCACAATCATGCTGACAGGGCCGGTGCCCGTGACCCAGAAAATTCTGGCCGATCATGGCATGGCAATTTCCGACATTGATCTTTTCGAGGTGAACGAAGCCTTTGCCAGCGTTGTGCTGCGCTTCCAGCAGGCCTTTGATGTAGATCCCGCTTTGGTCAACGTCAACGGCGGCTCCATCGCGATGGGGCACCCGCTGGGCGCGACAGGGGCAATCATCATCGGCACCTTGCTGGATGAGTTGGAGCGGTCGGACAAAGAAGTCGGCCTCGCGACACTGTGCATTGCCTCTGGCATGGGTGCCGCAACGATCATCGAGCGCGTTTGATCATGACCCGCCCTGTTGCCTCAGACACACAGGGCCGCCCCGGAGTTACGGCTCCGGGTGCAATCACGTTGCAAAACGTCGTTTCAGCGCTAGAAGCCGCTCAGTTTTTCCACGAAATACCCGAAGTGCCCGCTGAGTCGAGCATACCCCCCTTTCGGATTGCAAGGCGATACAATGTTCAGCCGGCTCACCCAGTTCTTCGACACACAGTTTGCCGCATTGATGCGCGGCGATTTCCAGACGTGCGTGTCGGACTACGACTTTCCGCTGGCGCTGCATATCAAGGGAGACTGGGTCGTTTACAACTCGCCCACGGCCATGATGGAGGCTATGGCCTCCTATCGCGACGGGTTGCTGAAAACAGGGACTACCGCGCTGCAATGCCGGGTCAATGCAGTCGACACGCCGCGCAAGGGCCGGTTCCGGGCTTGGACGACGATAACGCATCTCGACGCAGATCAAATTCAAGCAGCGCAGACAGAAAGCCTGTATTTTATCCGCGAAAAGCGCGGACGTTTCTTGATCGAGATGGTGCAATGCACCCGGATGCCCGAGTTGGAACTTGTCAGCGAGAGCCCATTGATGCGGGAAATCGCCTAACCCCTGCGCAACGGCCTGCATTCGCATTGGAAGGTGGTTCCGATGCCTAAGCTCGATCTTTCCAAAGTGCCACTCAGGACAGGCTCGATCTACCCCGAACCCTTTGCCAGCCAGATGGCGGGGCGCTCGAGCCTGCGATTGGGCGATGCCGGGGGCCTGACCCAATTTGGTGCGAATCTGGTCATCCTGCAACCAGGCGCGAAATCCAGTTTGCGCCATTGGCATCAGCATGAAGACGAATTCGTCATGGTGACGAAAGGAGAATGCACATTGGTGCAGGACGCAGGCCCGACCCTCATGCAGGTGGGCGATTGTGCGGCCTTCCCGGCAGGCGTGGCCGATGGCCATCACCTCATCAACCACACCGGGGCCGAGGCACGTTTCCTCGTGATCGGCACCAAAGCCGCCTATGAGATCGCGACCTATTCGGACGAGGACTTGCGCGTGGTGATCGAAGGCAAATCTGCCAGCTTCACCCGCCGCGACGGCTCTCCGCTAGCGGGGGCCTCCAGCGAATGACAACTGTGGAGCAGCATCCCTTTCACGCCATCGCCGCTTTGCCACTTGCGCAGGCCGAACCGCTCACCTTGGTCGTAGAGCGTGATGGCGCCTATGTCCGCCTGACAGCAGACCAGAATCGCTACCTGTTCAAACGAAAATCGGACCCGATCGACTCTATCGACCGGATTGGTTTCAGTTGGAGCGAACGGATCGACCTGGACAATTCCCTGTTTCAAGCCGGGCCGCAACACGCCCTTGCTGCAGTTTTCGAACATTTGAACTCAGCACGAGCCGCTGCCAATGGGCGAAAGGCATAGAGACATGACAAAACTCGACATTCCTCCGCTCACCCATGAAAACAGCTACGAACATCCGATACTCGGCGGCGGGCTTGGCCCCTATTCCTATGCCGTTCTCGGGGATCTGGGCGGGCTTACCCAATTTGGCGCCCATATCGAAGTGCTGCCCCCCGGCTCGCGTTCGTCTTTCCGGCATTGGCATAAGACGGAAGACGAGTTCGTGATGATCCTCTCGGGCGAGGTGGTCTTGATCGAAGACGTGGAAACGCAGTTGGTGGC
The DNA here is from genome assembly GCA_041583175.1 of Pseudorhodobacter sp. Taxonomy (GTDB): domain Bacteria; phylum Pseudomonadota; class Alphaproteobacteria; order Rhodobacterales; family Rhodobacteraceae; genus Pseudorhodobacter. The sequence continues at coordinate 3,758 of JBFHGI010000045.1, forward strand.
AGGCGATGTGGCCTGCTGGCCGAAAGCGACAGGCCCCGCGCATTGCCTTGAAAACAGAAGCGATGCAGAGGCGCGCTATCTGGTGGTCGGCACCCGCAAGCAGGAAGATGAAATCCATTATCCGGACCATGACCTGATTGCCTTCAAGGATGGGGCCGCTCGCAGTTACACCGACAGTAACGGGCGCCCATATGTGAAAGGCCAACATGATGGGTGAGACAACCGCCATTTTGCAAACCTATCTCGACACCATTTCGGCTGCAGTCATGGCGAATGATTGGGCCACATACCGCGCCGGTGTCATCATGCCCTTCCATCTGGTGACCCATACGGCCAACATCACGGTCAGCACGGAAAAAGACCTGCGCGCGGGGTTCGACACCTTTCGCCAAACCCTGGAACTGCAGCGTGTAACGGATTTTATCCGTCTCGTGGAAAGCGCGAAACAGGTGGATCAAGACCTGATCACGGGGCGTTACACGACACATCTTATGTCCGGCGGGCACCGTTTGCTGGACCCCTACACCTCTCAGATCACCTTGCGCCGTCAGGATAATATCTGGCGCGCCGCCTCTATCACCAACGCACTTGCGAATTCGCGATGGCCGCTCTTGCTGCTCAACCAATCGCAAACATCCCCCAAAGAAGGACAAAACTCATGACCGATTTCACCTATTCCGTCGATGCAGATGGTGTTGCGACGATTGTCTGGGACACTGTTGGAAAATCCATGAACGTCATGTCTCAAGAGGCATTTCTGGCCATGGATGGCATGGTTGACAAAGCCTTGGCCGATGCGGCCGTAAAAGGGATCATCATCACCTCGGCCAAAAAGGACTTTGCGGGCGGGATGGATTTGAACGTTATCGCCAAGATGAAGGAAGACGGCGGCGAAGACCCCGCGAAATCCGTGTTCGAGGGCGTGATGGGCATGCATGGTATCCTGCGCAAGATCGAACGCGCAGGGATGGACCCGAAGACCTTGAAAGGTGGCAAGCCGATTGTGGCCGCCCTGCCCGGCACCGCCCTTGGCATAGGGCTGGAAATTCCGCTGTCCTGCCACCGCATCATTGCCGCGGACAACCCGAAGGCCAAGATCGGCCTGCCGGAAATCATGGTCGGCATTTTCCCCGGTGCAGGCGGCACAACCCGCCTTGTGCGCAAGATGGGCGCGATGATGGCCGCGCCCTTCCTGCTGGAAGGCAAGCTTTCCGACCCCAAAGCCGCCAAGGCCGCCGGGATCATCGACGAGGTTGTCGCACCGGAAGAGCTGCTGGCCCGCGCCAAGGAATGGGTGCTGGGCGCAAAGGACGCCGATATCGTCAAGCCTTGGGATGCCAAGGGCTATAAAATGCCCGGTGGTGCGCCCTATCACCCTGCGGGCTTCATGACCTTTGTGGGGGCCTCGGCCATGGTTCACAGCAAGACCATGGGCGTCTATCCTGCCGCCAAGGCGCTGCTCTCCGCCGTTTACGAAGGCGCGATGGTGCCTTTTGACACCGCGCTGAAGATTGAGGCGCGCTGGTTCACATCCGTGCTGATGAACCCATCGTCCAGTGCCATGATCCGCAGCTTGTTCATCAACAAGGAAGCGCTGGAAAAAGGCGCCGTGCGCCCCGCAGGCGTGCCGGATCAAAGTGTCAAGAAAGTTGGTGTCATCGGCGCGGGTATGATGGGGGCAGGGATTGCCTATGTCTCGGCCAATGCGGGGATCGAGGTGGTGCTGATCGACGCCAAACAAGAAGCGGCGGATCGCGGCAAATCCTATTCCGAAGGTATTCTGGACAAAGGCATCGCCCGCAAGAAAGTGACCGAGGAGAAGAAAGCCGAAGTGCTGGGCCGCATCAATGCGACCACAGATTACGCCGCGCTTGCGGGTTGCGATCTGATCGTGGAGGCGGTGTTCGAGGATATGGGCGTGAAGGCCGAAGTGACCAAGAAGGTCGAGGCGGTTGTTGGCCCCGATTGTATCTTTGCCACCAACACCTCTACCCTGCCGATCACCGATCTGGCCAAGGCCAGCGCGCGGCCCGCACAGTTTATCGGCATCCATTTCTTTAGCCCCGTCGACAAGATGCTGCTGGTCGAAACCATCCGCGGTAAGGAAACCGGCGACCGTGCGGTGGCCAAGGCGCTGGATTTCATCCGGCAAATCCGCAAGACCCCGATTGTGGTCAACGACGCCCGCTTCTTCTATGCCAACCGCTGCATCATTCCCTATATCAACGAAGGCATCCGCATGGTTGCCGAAGGGGTGGAACCGGTGCTGATCGAGAATGCGGCGAAGCTGGTCGGCATGCCCTTGGGGCCGCTGCAACTGGTCGATGAAACCTCGATTGATCTGGGTGTGAAGATTGCCAAAGCGACCAAACTGGCGATGGGCGATGCCTACCCAGATAGCGCGGTGGATGAGGTGCTGTTCGCCATGGCCGATCAGGGGCGTTTGGGCAAGAAAGCCAACGCAGGCTTTTACAGCTATGATGAGAAAGGCAAGCGACTTGGCTTGTGGGACGGGTTGGAGAGCGCTTATCCGGTTGCCGAAGACCAGCCCGACGTCGGCCATGTGCAGCAGCGCCTGCTGATGGCACAAGTGCTGGAAGCCGTGCGCGCGCTGGAAGACGGCGTGCTGATGGACATCCGCGAAGGCGATGTCGGGGCGATTCTGGGCTGGGGCTTTGCGCCTTGGTCCGGTGGCCCGCTGTCCTGGCTGGATATGATCGGTGCCGCCCGTGCCGTGGAAATCTGCGATGCGCTCACCGCGGCGCATGGCGAGCGCTTCACCACCCCCAAGCTGCTGCGCGATATGGCTGCCAAGGGTGAAAGCTTCTATGGCCGCTTTGCCCCGGAAAAGAAGGCCGCGTAACCCGCGCCTGAGAGCGAAGCACCCCGGCCATGTCTCTTTGGCCGGGGAAACCGCAGGTCAGGCAGTGCTTGTGTTCACATCGTCGAAACCATAGCCGAACCGCGCGATATCTTCGGCGCAAATCTCGGCCAATACGGCGGCGTCGGCATCGGAATAATACGGCCGCCAATCCGCGTCGCGCTTTGATGTATTGGCACGGGGCAAAGGCGTCAGCCGGAAACCCAGATGGGTTTCCAAAGGCGCAAGATCCTGCTCCAGATATTCCAGTCGGGCGTAGAGGTGGCAATGCTCTTTCCCCGATGCGGTGCGCATATAGGCGCTGGCGGGGCCGTTCTGGAAACTGCTGCGGGTCAGAGGGTGGTTGAGGAAGTCACTGAAGCTCAACCCTTTTGCCAGCGTGACGGCAGGATGGTCGAAGCTTTGCCCCTGAAGCCAGTGGTAATAGCTGACCGCCCGGTCCCAGGGGTTGCGGACCAAGGTGAAGGCAAAAAGGCTGTCCAAATCCTGGGCAGAGACCAAGCCATCGATATCGGCAAGAGTAGAGTGTTTCCAGAGCCGCCCTCTGGTAGCTACTTCCTTGAGACGGTGTCGTCTTGTCCGCGCTTGCGGCGTGTCGCCGATCAGGATATCGTCCTTCATCGCCCGCGCCTCAAGTGCCAGCGCCAGCGCCGTACCCCCGGTTTTGGGGATATGGACAAAGATATAGGCCCGGCCGTGCGAAATGATCATGGGAGGCAGGAGCCGCCCTTGGGGGCATCGAGCCCCCTCGGGCGGCATTGCCATGCCGCGCCCTTCACGCCTTGCGCCCGTTGACGCGTCGGTGCCTTCGGCGAGGATATTTTTGACCAGATGAAGCCCATGGTTCAGACAACATTCGGTACGGGTTTTCCGTCAAAGAAGGCGCGTAGGTTCTCGACCGCCATCAGGCCCATCGCCTCGCGGATTTCAAGAGCGGCTGTGCCGAGATGCGGCAGGAGCGTGACGTTTTCCATGGCCAGCAAGGCAGCAGAGACTTTCGGTTCATGCTCGTAGACATCCAGGCCGGCGCCAGCGATTTTCTTGGCCTCTAGGGCGCTGACGAGTGCTGCCTCTTCGATGATATCCCCGCGGGCGATGTTGATCAGGAACGCCTGCGGCTTCATTTTTGCCAATTTTTCGGCGTCGATCAAATGCCGTGTGGCAGGGCCGCCGGGCACCGCGATCACGACAAAATCAGCTGCCAATGCCGTGTCCATATCCGTTTGCTCGGCCGGAACGCCGGGATTGACGACCGGAGAGCGGTTGTAGAACTGCACCGACATGCCGAAACCGTAATGCGCGCGTTTGGCGATGGCTTTGCCGATGCGCCCCATACCGATGATCCCAAGGCGCTTGCCGCTGACATGAGCGCCGAGCATCTGGGTCGGATACCAGCCTTGCCATTCGCCGGACCGCACCAGCCGTTCGCCTTCGCCTGCGCGGCGCGCGGTCATCAGCATCAGGGTGAGGGCGATATCTGCCGTGGCATCGGTCACTGCGCCCGGGGTGTTGGTGACGATGACGCCGGCGGCTTTGGCTGCCGCAACGTCGATGTGGTTATAGCCGACGCCGAAATTCGCAAGGATACGGCAGCGCGGCGCGTGGTTGGCGGCAAAGACCTCGGTGGTGAAAGGATCACCCAAGGTTGGCAGCACCGCGTCATACTGGTGCAAAGCCTGAGCGCATGCCTCTGGCGTCATCGGAGCAGTATCTTCGCGGATCGTCAGGGAGAAATGGCTGATCGCTTCGGCCACGACTTTGCCCGGCATGGGGCGCGTTATCAGAACCTCTGGTTTCAAAACAACTTCCCCCCGTTCGGCACTGTATGGCCAGGCCCGACAAGCACCACTTCGCCTGCCGCATCCGGCACGCCCAACACCAGCACCTCGGACATCACTTTACCGATTTGGCGCGGCGGAAAATTCACCACTGCAAGCACTTGCCGCCCGACAAGCCCGTCTACCGTATAATGCGCGGTAATCTGAGCCGACGATCGCTTTTCCCCCAGATCGCCCCCGAAATCGACCCAGAGCTTGAACGCGGGTTTGCGCGCCTCGGGGAAGGGTTCGGCTCGGGTTATGGTGCCAACGCGGATGTCGACGGCTTCGAAATCATCATAGGTGATCATTTGCCCAGCTCCCGCCCGCGTTCGGTGGCGGCCTTGACGGTGCGCGACATCAAATCTGGTAGCTCTGCCATCAAAACACCAAGCCCCGCGGCCGTGGTACCATTGGGCGAGGTGACATTGATCCGCAGTTGTTCCGCTGTTTCGGGGGCTTGATGGGCCAATTCACCCGCGCCGCAAACCGTCGCGCGGGCGAGCTGCATCGCGAGTTCGGGGGCCAAACCGACCGCTTCACCTGCCTGCGCCATCGCTTCGATCATATGGAATACATAAGCGGGGCCGGAGCCGGACAAGCCCGTGACCGCATCCATCTGATGCTCCCCCTCCAGCCGCACAACCGCGCCGACCGCGGCCAAAAGCGCCTCGGCCAAGGCAAGATGCGCCTCGCTCGCCTGCGGATTTCCGCAAATGGCCGTGATGCCACGCGACACAGCGGCGGGGGTATTGGGCATCGCGCGGATGATCGGGGTTTGCGCGCCCAGAACCTTTTCATAAAACCCGATTGTGGTGCCTGCCGCGACTGAGACGAACAGCGTGCTGCCATTCCCCAGAGCTGCGAGCGAGGGCAAAGCCTCGGCCATCATCTGCGGCTAGACAGCGACAATAACGATCGCGGGGGCCGTCGGGAGAGCTTCATTCAAGTGAACGCCAATGCTTTTCAGCCAATCGCTCGGGAACGGGTCATTCACTCAGACAGAGCCGGGTTCAAGCCCTTGCGCCAGCCAGCCTTGCAGCATCGCCGACCCCATTTTACCACAGCCCAACAGCACCAAGCCGCGCACGTTTACGTCATCCAGTTTCATAGACCCCCCTGCCAATTGCTGCGAGATTAGCGTGAAAGAACGGAAAGCTGAATCACTTTCTTTTGCCGCTTTCGTGACCCGCGCCCCCTGTCTAACCCCTACATTCCGCGATAGGTTGCCCCGCAAGAAAAAGGAAATGCAATGC
>JBFHGI010000046.1:0-9648 GCA_041583175.1 Pseudorhodobacter sp.
AGCTATTACGACGCGATCAAAGGCAATGTCGGGACCAAGGAGGACAACAGCCTCTTCACCAAGCGCACCGAGGTCCACTGCCGCCGCTGCGGCGGGCATCTCGGGCATATCTTCAATGATGGCCCGAAGCCCACCGGCAAGCGGCACTGCATCAACGGCTTGGCGATGACCTTCACGCCGGCTTAGACGAAACGCACAATTCCAATGCAAAAGGGGCCAGATGACCTGGCCTCTTTTGTCATTTCCGAACCTTCATAACCCTTTGGATTGATAGGTCGCAGCAACGCGGCTGATCGACACGATATAGGCCGCAACCCGCAGGTCCTCCACATCATTGCGCCCGTGCCACACCTCGCGCATCGCCTGATAGGCCGTGCGCATCGTGTCATCGAGACCCGAGCGCACCAGTTCCAACTCGCCCGCACCTTTCAGGTACTTGTCCTTGAAGTTGGGCGACATGGTCCAGCCCAGCCCCTTATCCGCTGACAGCCTTTCCAGCTCATTGACCAACAGCACATGGCGCGCCTCTTCCGCGCGGCGCTGCATCCGGCCAAAACGGATATGCGACAGGTTCTTGACCCATTCGAAATAGGACACCGTGACCCCGCCCGCATTGGCATACATGTCGGGAATGATGACCACGCCCTTCTTGCGCAGGATCTCATCCGCGCCAAAGGTGATCGGGCCATTCGCCGCCTCGATGATCAGATTGGCCTTGATCCGGTCAGCATTGCCCAGATGGATCACGCCTTCCAGCGCCGCCGGAATCAGGATGTCACATTCCTTTTCCAGCACAACCGCGCCTTCGGCCACGAAAGTGCCCTGCGGATAACCCTTGATGGACCCATGCTTGGCAATCCACTGACGCAGATCCTCGATGTTGATGCCGCTGTCATTCACGATGGCGCCATCCCACTCGATCACCGCGGTGATGGTCGCGCCATCTTCTTCGGACAGGAACTTGGCCGCGTGATAGCCCACGTTCCCAAGCCCCTGCACGATCACTTTCTTACCGTCCAACTCTCCGGACAGGCCCGCGAGTTTTTTGTCCTCTTCATGGCGGAAGAACTCCTGCAAGGCGTATTGCACCCCGCGCCCGGTCGCCTCGACCCGTCCCTGAATGCCGCCCGCATGGGGCGGTTTGCCCGTGACACAGGCCTTGGCGTTGATATCGGCCGTGTTCATCCGCGCGTATTGGTCGGCAATCCACGCCATTTCCCGCTCTCCCGTGCCCATATCGGGCGCCGGCACGTTCTGCGCCGGATGGATCAGGTCACGTTTGATCAGCTCATAGGCAAAGCGGCGGGTGATGGATTCCAGCTCATGCGGTTCCCACGCGCGCGGGTCGATACAAAGCCCGCCCTTGGAGCCGCCAAACGGCGTTTCCACCAAAGCGCATTTATAGGTCATCAGCGCCGCCAGCGCCTCAACCTCGTCCTGGTTCACCGAAAGTGCATAGCGGATACCGCCCTTTACCGGTTCCATATGCTCGGAATGAACCGATCGGTAGCCGGTGAACGTCTCGATCTTCCCCCGCAACCGCACACCAAAGCGAACGGTATAGGTAGAGTTGCAAACCTTGATCTTCTGCTCCAATCCGGGGCTCAGATCCATCAGCGACGTCGCGCGGTTGAACATGAGATCGACTGAGTCGCGAAAGCTTGGCTCGCCGGTAATTTGCATAGATTTTCTCCCTTTTGATCACGGATTGCGCCCATGACCTCAGCCCCGAACCTAAACCAAGCTGCCTAAAATTTCATCCGCCAAAAAACTCTATTTTTTTCCGGCACGACCAGACAAACCCTGCGGATCGACCCAAAGGTTAACGCCCGTTTTTCTCAACCATGCTTGCCTCAAATGGCCAAAAAGGTGATTCGAAAGCAGCGAATCAGTTGGTGCGCATTAACTTTGGATGCATTTCATCAACAGTTCAGCGGCCAGCGCAGGCCCGTTTGTCCCAACTGGCGCAACAATGGCGGAATCGGCCCCCCAAGTGTTTCTCTACATGTCGAATTTCCCGTATTTCCGACGAAAATCGCCACAATTTCGCCCCAACTCATAGGCCAATTGGACGTTGGGAAAAGGTGTGTTGCGTCCGGCATTCACCCTTTTGGTCAGTGCGACATTGGCCAGAAACCGTCCGGGCGTGCAGAAACGAGGATTTAACGATGAGAAGCCAGTTTAAGCCGATGAGCGTGGATACGCCTCTTCGCCCGCTCAAAGGGCGCAAGATGGATTTTGGCCGTTTCGTGACTGACGAAGGCGGGTCATTGCTGGTGCTGAGCCTTATGCTCTTCCTGCTCATGGCGATGATGGGCGGCCTGGCCGTGGATCTGATGCGTTTCGAGCAGCGTCGCACCGACATGCAACAGACGCTTGACCGCTCCGTGTTGGCCGCAGCCTCCATCAGCCAGGACCTTGATCCCGAAGATGTGGTGAACGACTATTTCGGCAAGGCCGGTCTGGCCGACAACCTCGATTGGGTCAACGTCGAAAGCGGCTTGAACTTTCGCGCGGTTACCGCAGCGGCAAGTTCGACCCTCACACCCTATTTCATGAAGATGATCGGCATTGACGATATCAATGTCGCCACCGGTTCCGGTGCCGAGCAGCGCATCACCAACGTCGAAGTTTCGATGGTGCTGGATATTTCCGGCTCCATGCAGAACACGCCTTCCCGCATCACGAACCTCAAGCTGGCGGCCAAGGAATTTGTGTCGACCGTGCTCAGCAGCGACGAAGAAGACCGCATCTCGATCTCACTCGTCCCCTATAATGGTCAGGTGAACCTGGGCCCCGCCCTGTTCAATCAGTATAGCCAAAGCTACAAGCACAACTATCCAGGCAGCTATTGCATGGATTTGCCGACCAGCACCTTCAACACGGAATCCGTGCCGTCCAACTCGGCCCGTCCACAGGCCGGGTATTTCGACAGTTGGACCAGCACCACCACCAGCTATTCCTACGTAAGCCCGCAGGAACCCTACTCGCTGAACATCTGGTGCCAGTTGGATCAGAACAACATCGTCCGCCCGCTGCAAAAGAACATCGGGTTGCTGCAAGGCTATATCCAAGGCTTGAACGCAGTCGGCGCGACCTCGATCGACCTCGGCATGAAATGGGGCCTGAACCTGTTGTCACCGGACACCGAAGGCGTGATCTCCAATCTGGTCACCGCTGGTGTCGTGCCGTCGGAATTCGATGGTCGCCCGTTTGACTATACCCGCCCGGACTCGATGAAGGTTATCGTTCTTATGACCGATGGTGAGCATTTCGAGGCAGAAGAACTGCGCGATGCCTACCGCACAGGCAACAGCCCGATCTATCGCAGCAAGGGCAATGGCCGGTTGTCGATCTATCACAACCGCTCGAACACCAGCAACGATTACTATCGTCCCGACAACAACAGCTGGAGCAGCAGCCCCTATTCCAACACCTCCGCCGGCTATGAGCGGCTGACCTGGGATGAAGTCTGGGCGGAATACCGGATGAAATGGGTTGCCTGGCAGCTTTACGGTCGTCCGTTGGGCAGCAGCTACTACTACAGCGCTCTGGCCGATTTCCGCACACAGACACCGACGGGTGAAATGGACAACCGCCTGCAGGACGTCTGCGATCTGGCCAAGGAAAAGGGCGTCATCGTCTATGGCATCGCCTTCGAAGCGCCCAGCAATGGCCGTACGCAGATCAAGAACTGTGCCACTTCGGACAGCCACTATTTCGATGTGTCAGGGGTCGATATCTCCACGGCATTCCGCTCCATTGCCAATAACATCAGCCAGTTGAGGTTGACACAATGATCACGCAATATCCAAAGGCTGCGCCTGACGCAGCCGCCGTTCCAAAGCCTTCGATGCTGAAGCGGTTCCGCAATCAGGTCCATGGCTGGTTCAAAGCCGAAGACGGCACGGCGTCGCTCGATTTCGTGCTGTGTATCCCGGTGATCATGACCATTTTCATGGCCTCGATTGAATCGGGCATGCTGATGACCCGCTTCATCTTGCTGGAGCAATCGGTCGATATGGTGATGCGCAACCTGCGGCTGGGGCAATACACCAACCCGACAGTCGCGATGATGAAAGAAGAGATCTGCCGTCGCACCATCATCATGGGCAATTGCGAAGACAACATCGCGATCGAGCTGATGCCCGTCAGCACGACGACATGGAACTTGCCGACGACCAGAACCGGCTGCGTGGACCGCGACGAGAACGTGGCCCCCGTGACCACCTTCAACCCCGGCAACGCACATGAAATCATGCTGGTTCGGGTTTGCGTCGTGCAGGATGCGATGTTCCCGACCACCGGGATCGGCCTGAAACTGCCCAAGGACGGCGCTGGCGGCTATGGCCTCGTTGCGACCTCGGCCTTTGTGAATGAACCTTGAGGAGTATTGGAATGTCTTTCCTGACGCGTAAGCTGCGCCTCTTTGCCCGCGAAGAAAAGGGCACCATGATTGTTGACGCGGTTATGGTTCTTCCCATGTTCATTTGGGCTTATGCCGCATTGTTCGCCTATTGGGATGCCTACCGTTCCATCAACACGGTGCAAAAGGCGACCTATACGATTTCCGACCTGCTGTCGCGGACGCAGGGCAATGTAAGCGATGCGTATATCGCGGGCCTGCGCTCGACGATGAACTACATGCTCGACGCGGATCAGGCGGGGGATATCCGCGTGACCTCCTATACATGGAGCCAGAACAGAAACCGGTTTGAAGTCATCTTCTCGGAATCTCCCTATGGCGCGATGACAACGCTCAACACCTCGACACTGGCCACATTGGCAAGCCGCCTGCCCGAGATGGCCGATGGCGACAGTGCGGTTCTGATCGAGGCACAGGTTCCCTACTCGCCGCCGATGTCTTTTGGTTTGCAGCCCACCACGATCGAACAATTCATCGTAACGCGGCCGCGTTTCCTGCCAAAGATCTGCCACACGGACTCGCCGTGCTGAGCTGATCCCTGCGATCTGATGGATCACAATAGAAACGCCCGGTCCAGAACCGGGCGTTTTTTGCTTAGCCTGACGGTCGCTATTCCGCCGGCTGCACGATCAGCGCGGAAATCAGTTCCGCCATATACCGCGCTGGCTGCGAAGGGGTCACGCCACCAATGCCGACGCGCTTGCCAGAGCGCCACCAGATACCCGGCACCCAGGCCCGCTTGTCGCCGCGATGCAAGACCAGTGAGAACCCGTGCGAGGGCTTCAGCGCAAAGGCCCCTCGCGACAGTTCGCGCACATTACCGATCTCGGCCAGAAGCCGCCCCCGATTGTCGCGCAATGCGGTTTTCGTCAGAACCAGAGCGGTTTCCGTCGCCTGCCACATCCGGTAGGCAAACCAGAACGCCCCCCCGCCCAGCACCAGAAGCAAAAGACGCAGTGCCATTTCCTCACGCGGGAAGCTGATCGCCAGACTGATCAGGAACCCGCCAAGGACCACCTGCATCCCGATCCCCATATACCGCCGGGGCTGCGAGGCCTCCAGCCGTGCCAGAACCGGCTCCTCGGCGCCATCCGCTTGGTCCACATCATCCATCACATATCCTCCTGCCCGCGTTTTGCCTGCTATATCAGGTTCTGCCACCAGAGCCAGTGCATCGCGCGCTCTGTGCTGCCTTGCACAGACTGCCTCTCGTTCTGCGAGATTGCCGGAAACCGCATGCCCCCCTACCTTCATGACAACGCAATTTGAAGGAGGTCACTATGTCCATCCGTCCCGTCACCCATGAAACCCTCGCCCGGCCGACAATGGAAGGCGCCGGCGTTCACCTGCACCGCGCATTCGGCTTTCACAATCCCGAACAGATGGACCCGTTCCTGCTGTTCGACGATTTCCGCAACGAACGCCCAAGCGACTACATGCGCGGCTTTCCATGGCATCCGCATCGCGGCATCGAAACCATCACCTATGTGCTTTCCGGCACCGTCGATCACGCCGACAGCCTTGGCAACACAGGCTCTCTTGGCGCGGGGGACGTGCAATGGATGACCGCAGGCTCCGGTATCCTGCATCAGGAAATGCCGCATGGGAACGCGGCAGGCCAGATGCACGGCTTCCAGCTCTGGGCCAATCTGCCGGGCCATCTGAAGATGACGCAACCGCGCTATCAGGATGTCAGCAGCCGCGACATCCCCGAAATCATTGATGATGACGGCACCATCGTGCGCGTGATCGTCGGCACGTTCTGGGGAGAATCCGGCCCGGTCGATGGTGTTGCCGCCGATCCGCAATATCTTGACATCTCGGTGCCCGCAGGTGTGAAGAAAACCTTCAAGGTCGATACCCATAAATCCGCCTTCGCCTATGTCTTCGAAGGCAAGGGCAATTTCCGCGACGCAAGCCGCCCGCGCGGTGTCTTGCTGGAAAAAGAGGTCAAAGGCCAAGAGGTCAATATCCGCGATATGTCGGGCAACCGCACACTCGTCCAATTCGGCACTGGCGATGAGGTGACGGTACAAGCGGGGGATGAAGGCCTGCGCTTTCTCCTCGTCTCCGGCGCCCCGATCCGCGAACCTGTCGCATGGCACGGCCCCATCGTGATGAACACCGAGGCCGAAATCCGGCAGGCCATCACCGACCTGCGCAACGACACGTTCATCAAACCGGCACACTAACCCACCGCCCCCGGCTTTCACCCGAATGCCGGGGGCGTCCTGCCCCTTGCCAGATCACGCCTCAAGCGCCAGACTTCCTGTCTAGAACCAAGCGGAGGATATCATGAAACTCACATGGCTCGGCCATTCCGGCTTTCGTCTTGAAATTGAAAACGCGGTTCTTCTCATCGACCCGTGGATCTCGGGCAACCCCATGTTTCCCGAGGCGGAAACCGAAGCCGCCGTATCCGGTGCCACACATATCCTGCTGACGCATGGCCACGGCGACCATGCCGGAAATGCGCTCGCCATCGCCAAGGATGCCGATATCCCGATTGTCTGCATCCACGAATTATCGGAAATCCTGACAGCCGAAGGGGCCAAGACCCTCGGCTTTGGCAAAGGCGGTACTGTTGATCTGGGCGGTGCAAAAGTAACCATGGTCAACGCCTCCCATTCTGCCTCGATCGACTTCAAGGGCGGCCCGCCCGCCGCTGGCGGATCAGAAGCCGGTTTCATGATCACAGGTGAAGGCCACACGATCTATGTGTCCGGCGATACCGATATCATGGCCGATATGGACTGGATGGGGGACTACCACAAACCCGACATCGGCATCCTTTGCGCGGGCGGGCATTACACGATGGATATGAAACGCGCGGCCTATGCCGCAAAGCGCTATTTCGACTTCAAAATCGTGATCCCCTGTCACTATCGCACCTTCCCCATTCTGGAACAATCGGCGCAAGCCCTGATCGACGGCCTGCCCGGTGTTCGGGTCATTGAACCTCAGGTGATGCAGGCGATCCGCCTCTAAGCCGCGTTTTTTCGCGCATCCGTATGTTTCGCCTTGCGATTTTTGCCCCCCTGGGTCACTATCGGCTCAGTATCCGGTAGATAAGCCGGAACAAAAATCGAGCAAACTACAGGATCATTCATGCGTTTTCACCCGCTTCTCGCCGCCGTTCTGGCGACCCCCTTTGCCATCCCTGCTTCGGCCGAAGTGACTGGCGGAGAGGTTACTCTGTCCTATTCCGCCTTCACGGATGAAGGCGATTTCAACCGCACCAGCCTGCAAGGTGCCATCGAATACGGCTTTGGCAATAATTTTGCCGTTCAGGCCGATCTCGGGCTGCATAATTTCGGGGCCAGCAACGAAGACAGCTCTACCCTGACGCTGCACGGCATCTATCACCTGGACGAGTCCACCTCGCTTGGGGCCTTTGTCAGCCGTGATCGTGCCGCTGGCGAGAACCTGACGATCTATGGTGTCGAGGCAGGGCGTGACTTCGGTCGCATTGATGTCGAAGGCTATATCGCGGGTTTTGAGGAATCCGGGATCGACGCCACCTTGATCGGCGGCAAAGGTCGTTACGCCTATACCGAACAGGTCGGCTTTGGCGTCGGGTTCGACTATGGCCGCATTGACAGCAACGTGGATCTGACCCGCTTCGGCATCAACGCCGATTACCAGTTTGCCAATGGCCCCACCGTCGCAGGTGAAATCGGCCAGCTCGACGCGAACGCTTTCGGTCTTGGCGGCAGCGAGGCCTATGCGAAAGTCAGCATCGGTTTCGAATTCGGGGCCAAGCGCGGCGCCAGCTTTGATAACCGCAGCCTGACACGCCTGCTGCCCGGCCTGTAATCCCGAAGCCCCGCCGCGTTGCTTGGCATCCGGCGGGGCATCTTGCCCTCCAAAGCCCTGATAACCCGTCAGGATCATCGCTTCTGCGGCACCGACAAACCCGCTTGACAGGCTGTCACCATCGCAGCAAAGTCGCGCCATGATGTGCCTATCCGCCTCCACAACCGCCTATTACGCCGCCCCCTGAAGGCGCGGCCCCTTTCCCATGCCGCACCCTTTCCGGGCGGCAGGATCTTCGGCCTTCCCGGTTCTTCCAGCAAAGGCCTGAAACATGATCACCACACGCCCCGCCCGCCCCGATGACATCCCGCATTTGCTCGATGGCATCGCACGCCTCGCCGCCCATCACGACGACAGCAGCACCGTCACAGCGGCAGACCTTACCCGCGATCTCTTTGATCCGGTTCCCTGGATGCTTGCCCTGATTGCCGAAACCGCAAACGGCATTGCCGGCTACGCCCTGCTCTTGCGGCTCGCTCAGGTCCAGTTCGGCACCCGGGGCATGGATTTGCACCACCTCTTCACATGGCCCGCACATCGCGGAACAGGCACAGGTCAGGCCTTGGTCAAAGCGGCCCAATGCCTCGCTCGGGATCACGGCTGCACCTACCTGACCGTCGGCACAACGCCGGACAACACAAGCGCACAGGCCTTCTACCTCGCCCAAGGGTTCAGCCCCCGCGCCTCCTATCCGCGCTTTGCCGTGAAACTCTAGCCGCGGCGCCCCGCGAAAAACGCCCGCAAAAGCGCAGCCGCAGCCTCGGCCCCGATCCCGTCATAGACCTCCGGCACGTGATGGCATTGCGGATGCGAAAACACTTTCGCGCCAACCTCCACCCCACCCGATTTCGGGTCCGAGGCCCCATAATACAGCCGCGCAACCCGCGCAGCCGAGATCGCCGCCGCACACATCGGGCATGGCTCCAGGGTCACATATAGATCATGCCCCGGCAGCCGCTCCGACCCAAGCAACCGGCACCCCTCGCGAATGACCAGAACTTCGGCATGCGCGGTCGGATCGTGCAACTCCCGCAAGCGGTTTCCCGCCCGCGCCACCACACCCGAAGGCCCCACCAGCACAGCGCCCACAGGCACCTCGCCCCGCGCGCCCGCCGCCCGCGCCTCCTCCAGCGCCATCTCCATATATGAGGTAAAGCCAACCATCCAAACCGCTTGCCCCAGCCCCAAGGAAATATCAATCCCCCCTTGCCCCTTCATCTTGGACCAAATACCTTTGGGGGCCCGGGGGCAGACAGCCCCCTGCGCTTTGCCACGCCGCGACGGCGTCGCCCACAAAGGCCGAACCTATGACCAAACCGCCAAAATCCCCCGAAACGCCCGCCAAAACACCCGACGGCGACCGCATCGCCAAAGTCCTATCCCGCGCCGGCGTCGCCTCGCGCCGC
>JBFHGI010000047.1:0-9625 GCA_041583175.1 Pseudorhodobacter sp.
ACACAACCTAAAGAGTAGTATCGTTGAATTTTGGGTACAAAGAAAGGCTACATGCCCGAATTGTTAACGGAGCTTAACAAGCTTACTTGGCGTCACGGCGATTTAGTTGCATTTTTGCACCGCGCCTTAGCGGGTCCGGACGCAGACCCCACCCTCAATTTTGGCGGGAGGAAACGTCCATTCATGCAACCTTTGATCTTGCTGGCGAAGCATCGTCTTGCTCCGACGTTTCCGAGCTCTCGCGGCAAGGTTGATTTCCACACAGCGCGATCTCAATAAAGAAAGTCGTTCCCGCGCCCTCATTCTTGAAGTAGTCGATTTTACCGCCGTGAGCCTGCATAATCTTTTCAGATATGTTCATACCAATGCCGGTACTGCCGACTTTCCGTGTGCCCGGCGAATTGATCTGACTATAGCGGTCAAAAACTCCCAACCTGTCTTTCTCGGTCAGGCCAACACCTTCGTCCTTCACCAGAACGCGCACGGCGTCGGCCGCCGTCTCCAGATAAATCTGCACGGTGCTTCCCGACTGGGAAAACTTTGCTGCGTTCGACAATATGTTTGTCAGAACCTGCTCCAGCCGGACCCAATCGCCCATGACAAACAGCCCGTCATCGCTTGGCGCCAGTTGCAACTCAATCCCCAACCTCTCGGCAAAGGGGCGGTTGGAGGCGACAGTCGCCTCGACCAGTTTCGGCAGATTGATGCTGTCCATGGTGAATGACATTTTGCCTGCGATGATCTTTTGCAGATCAAGCGTATCGTCAACCAACCTGATCAACCTATCGCAATTGCGCTGCGCAATTCGCAAAACCTTATGAACACTTTCCGACATCGGGCCTAGCCGCCCCGCCGTCATTAGGTCAATCGACCCTTTGATCGATGTTAGGGGTGTCCGTAACTCATGGCTCATCGTGGATAGGAACTCGGCCTTCGCTTCGACGGCTTCCTTTGCGATACGGGTTTCGACCTCAAGCGCCGCCATCTGCTTCTGGTTCACCTGGTAAATCGAAAGATAGTTCCGCGAGCATTCGATGACGAAATACATCACGAATATGCTGGTAAACAACTGCGCCCAGAGGTCAGACTGGATCTGATCACCCGTGATGATGATATCCCAAACCGGAATAAAGATGAACGCCGCGCAATAGAGCACCAAGCGTGTAATCAGGACGGAAAACACCTGGTGATTGTGCATCGCAGCGAAAAGCCCGGCAGCGAGCAAGAAGAACAGCGAAATGAAATGCGGACCTGGTCCCTGAACCTGCGCAATGCCAACAGCAAAATAGACAACGACCGAGGCGCTGAGCACGGTTCCCAACATCAATTTTGTCAGATGTCTGCGTGCAACCCGCCGGTCATCCCCCGTCCAAGCCAGAATTCCGCGAAATACAAAGTAGTCGTAGATTTCAGAAAAGAAAATCAACGCCGCACAGATAACGGCGAGTGTGAGACTGTAATAATACCCCGCCAGCAGCACCGCGGCAACAAAGGTCATCTGCCTTTGCAGCGCCATTTTCAGGCCGACTTCGGAATAATCCTTTAGTTGGCGGGCCAACCTGGGAGATTTCCGAGCATCAACCGCGGTGTTTTTGACTTCACTATTCACTTGATATCTCACTATTTGACGAGCGACCAAACTAGCGCGCTCGTTCATCGATGACTTTCCAAAAGCGTTGCCGGAAAGGTGACAGACGGACGTGGCATATCTATGGCGGAAAAAAGAAAAACCTAGTCTTGACAGATAGATGGCCTCCCTCCCGTTGGTCCATGCATTCACTCCCCCCTTAGCGTCTCCTCAATTTCGTCCAGTAAATCTTCGAGATCCTGGCGAACCGCTCTTACATCCGGCACGCCGGTCGCCGCCAAAGCCTGTTCGACACGGTTTTCGAGCCTCGCCGATTTCACGCCAATATCTTCAAACCCAACAGTCTTCGCCGTTCCGTTCAGCCTGTGTGCAATCGACCGGATCTCTGCGCAGGTTGGCCGGTCCGTGTCTGGGTTGCCTAAAGCCTCCAGCAAGCGAAAGATATCATCCGCCTGCGAGTCAAGATTTTGCAAGAAGCGCTGTCGAATACGCAAAAGCCCTGCTTGAAGTTTGTCTGCTTCCGTCATTCGCCGAACCTAATCAATGATGGCATCACTTGCTAGAAAATCGCTACGGTCAGTCTCCTTTGTGACCCTCAACACGTGGACCAAGCGACGCTTCGCGTTAGACCAATTCCGAACTCAAGCCAGACGGCTATCCTCATAGAACTTTTCAACTTGATCGCTAAGAGCAATCGGATCAAATGGTTTGACGATCACGCCGGCAGCACCGCTGTCGATGAGGCCCTGAACTTCACTCGCCTGCACACGCGCGGTCATGAACACGACCGGAACATCTTGCAGGTGCGGGACCAGTCGCAGCTTCTCAAGCAATTGCACGCCGGTCATGTTGGGCATCATCATGTCGAGCAAGATAATGTCGGGCACAAATGTCTCCAAAGCCTGTAGTGCCTTCTCCCCGTCAATACACTGCGTCACCTCAAACTTTCCCGACAGGTCGAGGGCCATCTCGGCAATCTCGCGAATGTCCGGATCATCCTCGACATGCAGAATGCGGATCATGTTACGTTCCTTTCGGTCTTCGTCCGAGTGCGCCATGTTCTGCTTTGGTGACAGACCAAGCTCTACCAGCAAGACAGCTACACGGCATACGGGTGCCCCGGCAAGTCAACTCTCGCCTTAAGCTATGCGATATTGCAGAACTCGAAATAATCAAAGCGTGATTTTTCGTGTTCTGCTGCCGCTATCTCTGCGCTGGCCTGCGCATCGGCAAGCGCGTTCAGAACGGCTTCGCCCGTCTTCCAGATCAACCGTATCGCGCGGCCGGCACTGACACGCGGATGCAGCTGCTCTCCGCCTGTCCGGTAAACTTCGGCCCGCGAAAATGCGATATTGACGGTATCCATCAAGCTGTCCATGTCCGGAACATAACCACTTTCTACGATGCAAACGAACGTACCATTCCCAGCGTAAGTGATCAGGTTCTGACGATCAGCCAGGCATTCAGAAATGATTTCAGAGGAATCTTCGATCATTCCGTGGAAATCGTAGCTGCTGAGCGCCGCATGATACGCCGCCACCTGACGGATCGTGAAGGCGAAAACGGTCGAGCCCAGCAAAGCCGAACGAGAAAGCTGCGAGACGTAATTCTCCATCGCAACGCAATCGATCACGTTATCCACATCATTGATAGCAAGCGCTTCATGCAACGGTGGTTTTTCGCCGCTGCTTGCAGCAGAGTTGCCATAAGACTCCGAGGAATAGCTGCGGCGCGGATTGGCTTTACGCGCTGCAACAAGCGCCTCCGCCATTCCGATACGCGCCTTGAGATCAGTCACTTCAAACGGTTTTGTCGCGTAATCCGTAGCACCTGCCGAAAATGCGCGGTCGATGTATTGCTTTTGCGACATCGCCGTCAGCATGATGATTGGCGTATCAACATAGGCAGCAATCTTACGAATACGGGCCGTCAGTTCGATACCATCCATCCTGGGCATCTGGATATCGAACATGAAGCAATCGTAGACGTCTGCACCTGCCTGCTCGACAAGCCGCAGGGCGGCTGCCCCGGACTCTGCCAGCGTGACATCATGCGTGCCGAAAGAACCGAAGAACGCGCCAAGAAGCTCCAGAATGATAGGATCATCATCGACGGCAAGAATTTTCATTTTTTTGTCCCCACAAAAGCAGAATGCCAATCGGCAGTGGCTTAAACCTGAAGTTGAAAAATGGCCTCAATTGGGCGCATCAATGATGAACGCGCCACAATCGTAAAAGTTGTATCAAAATTTGCGAATTTGCGCGGCGGCCAGGGGCCAATAGCCACATTGGTAGTTGCCCGAGGCGATAGGCCAAGTGAACAGATTACAGAACGTTTCCCGCAGGCAAAGCAGATAGAGACTGCAGCGCAAACCCACGCCATGCGGGAAATCCTTTAGAGTCATCAGTCTACGCGGCACCTTTATCCGTCACGTTCCCCGAACTGTTTGGCCCAGCTGGCTTGCAAATCCCCCGGCATCGCTTGGGCCTCATAGACGCCGCGCGCGATTGCACGGGCCAAAACACAAGCCGCCACATGGCCCAGAAGGAAAGGGTCTGCAACCGGATCTGCCAATTCTCTCGCGCCAGTTGAAAGTGCAAAAACCAGATCCCCATCCATCGGCGTATGGCTCGGCACGATCGCGCGCGCCATGCCATCATGGGCTGCAACCGCCATACGCTGTGCCTGCGCTTGGGTCAGCGCGGCGTCGGTTGCGACAATGGCGATCGTCGTCGCCTCCCCCATACGTTTGCGGGGGGCGGGTTCGGCAGCGGCGTCAAACCCCATCGGCATACCAAGCCCGCCAAACTCGGCGTTCAATTCCCACGGCGCGGCCCAGAACTGCGGGCCATCGCGAACGGTTACAGAGCCAAGCGCATTCACCGCCACCAAAGCCCCGACCGTAAAGCCATTGGATAGCACTGCGGAGGCAGAACCCAATCCTCCCTTCAAGTTCCCGGTCGCGGCCCCATAGCCCGCACCGGCGGAGCCGATGGCAAAGCCGGTGCCAGCCTGCTCCAGCGCGGCACGGCCCATACCTGCATAAGGGTTGCGGCCCCAGACCTTGTCGCCACCATTCAACAGGTCGAATAATATTGCACCAGGAACAATCGGCACCCGCACATCGCCAACGGCAAATCCACGGCCAAGCGTGGCCAGCCCATCCGTAACCCCTGAACAGGCATCCAACCCGAAAGCCGAACCGCCCGAAAGCACCAAAGCATCCACGCTTTGCACCAGCTTATCCGGTGCCAGCAAATCCGTTTCCCGCGTGCCGGGGGCGCCCCCCATCACATGCACCGCTGCCGTGAACGGCGCATCTCCGACCAGCACTGAGACACCGGAGCGCAATATGGGGTCCGCGACATTGCCAACATAAAGCCCTGCCACATCCGTAATCAGATTCCGTGCACCCGCCCGCATGATGCGCCTAATCAATCGGGCGGATCAGCTTGCGTTCCAGCACCCGCAAGACCATCGCAAGGTCATGCCCGCGCCGCAGCACCTGCCCATCCATCCCGACAACCGCATACATGCCTTGCCTGCCCCGCAGCTTCGGACGCTTTTCGATCCGGTAAAGCGGGTTTTCAGCCGTGCGCCGGAATACCGAAAACACTGCAATCTCCCGCAGGGCAGAGATCCCGTAATCGCGCCATTCGCCGCAGGCCACCATCCGGCCGTAAAGCGACAGAATAACGCCCAACTCACGCCGGTCAAAGCTGACTTGCTCTGTAAAATGGGGATGAAACGGGATCGGCGGCTCTGCACTCATATTTTGCAGCTTAGCCACGGCAATCCGCAAATCAAGTTATAGCTGCACCACAACGCCGCCCGCCGCCTCTGCGTCACTAGCATCATGTGTCACCATCAGGCCAGGAATTTTGCGGGCGCGCAGATGGTTGAACACAAAACTGCGAATTTCGGCCCGCAATTCAGCATCGAGCCGCGAGAAGGGCTCATCCAACAGCAGCGCTTGCGGCTCTGCCAGAAGCGCGCGCATCAAGGCCGCCCGTGCCCGTTGGCCTCCAGACAGGGTTGCCGGATCACGCGCAGCAAAGCCTGCCAGCCCCGCTTGTTCCAAAGCTTCCTCAACAGCGGCGCGACGGGCAGCACCCCGAACCGAAGGCACCAGCCCGAAGGCCAGATTATCGCCCACTGACAAGTGCGGAAAAAGCATAGCATCCTGAAACAGTACGCCAATGCGCCGCGTTTCAGCAGGCAGGGCCAACAAGTCGCGCCCGTTAAGCTCCACCTGGCCGGACACAGTGAAACCATGCACCAAATGCCCGCCGATCGCATCCAGCAAGGTGGATTTTCCAATGCCAGACGGGCCCATAAGCGTTGCCACCTCGCCCGGCTCTATGTGCAGGGTAATGGGGTCAAACAAAGGCGTACCACCTTTGGGGCCGACTGTGACTGCGTTTAGATCAAGGCTCATCATGCCCCTCCCGATAAGCCGCGTCTGTTGCGGTAAACAAAAGCCGGCACCATCAGCGCGATGCCATAGGCAATAAATGGAAGCCCTGCCTGCAAGACCGCATAAACTCCGACGATGCGGCGATCCGAGCCACTGGCAAGCGTCACCGCCTCGGTGGTCAGTGTGGCAACGCGGCCCGCCCCCATGAACAACGTCGGCAGATATTGCGCCACCGAGACCGCAAAGCCAATCGCCGCAGCAACCATCAAGGGCCGGATCAGCATCGGCAGCTTCACAGCCCAGAGCCGCCGCCACGGCCCCGCCCCAAGCGCCGCCGCTGCCCGCACATGCTGGCAATCCAACGCGCGCCACGGGTCGGATAGCGCGATCATGACATAGGGAAACACAAACAAAATCTGCGCCCAGATAACGGCGAGCATCCCACCGCTGATTCCCAGCCGCAAAAACAGCACGTTCAGCCCGTAAAGAAACCCGATCTGCGGCACCAGAAGCGGCAAATAGATCAGCGCTTGCGCCCAGGTCGCACGGGCGCGGCGGGCGCGGTCTTCGCCTTCCAGCCATGCAATCGCCAAGGCCAGAGAGGCCGCAGTCGCGCAAACCCCGATGACCAGCGTTGCCTGAAACGCCCGGCCCCAACCGCTGCCCGGCGTCATCCAGCCCTTTAGTGACCAGCTTTGCGGTAAGCCTTGCGGAAAGGACCAGCGCCACGCAATCGACCAGACCAGCAAAGAAACAAGGGCCAGTGCGCCCAGCACAAGCAGCGTCAACACGACAGAGCTTGCCGCCAAAAGCCCCGGCTCCGCCCGGTGACCCCGCCCCCCTCGGCGCAACCACCACAGCCCAAGGCGCTTCGCCAAAGGCTCTGCCCCGATCCACGCGCCTATTGCAGCCGCGACGATAACCGCCTGCAACAAGGCCGCAGCCGAAGCGGGTAACAAAAGCGCCGTGTCAGGGGCCGAAAACCAGCGCATGATGGCAACAGCCAGGGTTGGCGGGTTTGACGGTCCAAGGATGATCGCCATATCGACAACCGACAGGGCAAAGGCCAGAACGATGAAAATCGGCAGCCGTATCAAGGGGTAAACCTGCGGCATGATCAGCTTGACCCAAACCACGCCACGCCCGTAACCCAACGCCCTGCCGGCGGCCATTTGCTGGCGCACAGGCAATTGCCCCAATGCAGAGCCCATCACCAGCAGCAGGAAGGGAATTTCTTTGATGAGCAAGCCAACGATCAAGGCCACCCCCCAGCCGTCATTCACCGTCGCCAGATCCGGCGGCCGGTCCCACCCTGTTGCCCAGGGCGACAGCAAGCGGGCAATCCAGCCGGAGGGGGTCAACAGAAACGCCAAACCGATTGCCAAAGCGGCATGGGGTGCTGCCAGAAACGGCATCAGCAACCGCCCCATCGCGCTTTGGGCCATGCGGCCATGCATCAAGGCACAGAAACCTGCCGCCAATGCCAGCGCCAAAAGGGTCGAGCCTAGCCCCGTTACCAATGTCAGCCGAAGGCTGGTGCCAAACCCCGGAAGGGCAAAAAGCTGTGCCCACGGGGTTAGCGACCATTCCACCGCACCGATGGCGGGCAAAACGCCAAAAGCCGCGCGTGCTGTTTGCCCGAAGCCGGCCAGAATCGGCAGCACGATGCCCCCCATCAGGGCAAAGGCCACCACAGCCCGAAGCGCGCGGCCATCATTCATGCGTAAGTGCTCATTTGGTGTAGCGTTCGCCCCAAGCTGCCACCAGCTTGGTCATCCAGCTTGCATGCGGTTCTAGCAAGGTCGGGCCAAGCTCTTCGAGCTTGGGCAAGGCAGGCGAGGAGGGCAAGGCGGCAAACAGCGCCGCGGCCTCGACGTTCAGCTTAGAAGGGTCGAGCACCGAGAAACTGCCCAGAACTTCGATGTTCTGCTGATGTGCCTGCGTCGCCGGGTCGAGCAGGAAATTCGCAACCACCTCGGCCCCTTCGCGATTGGCCGCGTTATAGGGAATCGCCACAAAGGAAATGTTCCCGATGCTGCCGCCTTCCGGCACAAACACCCGCGCGGTATCGGGCAGCAAGCCTTCGGCAATCGCCCCTGCTGCCGAAGCAGGGTCAAACGACACGCCGAAATCCACCTCGCCGTCATTCAGCAATTGCTGCTGCACGGATTCGTTTTCGGGGAAAGTCGCGCCTTCGCGCCACATGAAAGGCCGCAATGCATCATACCAACCCCAAAGCGGGGACGCCGCTGCCTCAAACGCCGCATCTGTCACTGGCAATTGCAAGGCGGCTTGGTCCGGCGCGAATTCGATAAGCGCCTGTTTCAGAAAGGTGGCCCCCATGAAATTGCTGACATCAGGATGTGTCACGCGCCCCGGGTTGGCCTTTGCATAATCCAGAAAGCCCGCCATGCTTCGCGGCGGCTCTGCCACCACGGCGCTGTCATAGGTAAAGACGAACCGCGCCAGACGCCACGCAGACTCGTAGCCTTCTACCGGCACCGTGAAATCCACTGACGCGGCGGAATTGGGCGACAGATCAAGGTATTTCGCATTCGGCAGGTCATTGGCAAAGGGGCCGTGCAGCAGCCCTTGCTCTTTCATCGACAGGAAATTCGGGCCGTTGATCCAGATCATATCGACCGAACCGCCGCTATCCTTCCCCGCCGCCTTTTCCGAGATCACCTGCGTTACCGCTGTGGCAGTGTCGGTCAGTTTGACCTGCTCCACCTTCACCCCGTATTTCGCTTCGGTTTGTTCACCAACCCAGGCGATAAAGGCATTGGTACGCGCATCACCGCCCCATGCGTTCCAGTATACCGTCTGGCCGCGCGCGGCCTCCAGCGTTTGCTGCCAATCGGCCAACGCGGGGGTGGCAAGGCCAAGGCCGAGGGCCGCAATCATCAGTGAACGCATCATCTATCCTTTTTCTATTGATCAGAAAACGCACGCCAGCCCTGAAGCCAGCGCAAAACCGTGGTTAAGGCACAAGCCAGCGCAAACCCATACGCCAGCACCACGAACCACGACGGAAACAGGCACATAAGGACGAAGACCGCGATGGTTTCGGTGCCCTCTGTCAGCCCGCCCAGATAGAAGATGCCCTTGGTCGGATAGGCATCCGCCCGTAGGCCGCGCTTGGCCGCGATGACCGCAAAGGCCAGAAAGCTGGACCCGGTGCCAACGAAAGCACAGATCAACACCGCCGCCGCCAGCGCATTGTCCGGCGCAACAAGGGCAAAGCCCAAGGGCACTGTGGCGTAGAAAACGAAATCCAGCGCGATATCCAGAAAGGCCCCGCGATCCGTGGCCCCGACCTGACGCGCCATAATCCCATCCAACCCATCGGCAATACGATTGAGCAGGATAAACGCCAAAGCCAAAGGGAACCAGCCAAACCACAGGGCAGGTAGCGCCAGAAGGCCGATGCCAAACCCGGCCAGGCTGACCTGATCTGCCGTGATCCCCTGCGCCACCAGGCGCCGCGCCGGGGCATCCAGAACGGCCCTCACGGTGGGCAAAAGGCCGGCATCAATCATGGTATGGCCTTGTCGATTTGTCGCACTTGGCCTAACCCGGCGCCCGCCCTCTTGTCAGCCCCCTACGATGTTACAGGCGCG
>JBFHGI010000048.1:0-9494 GCA_041583175.1 Pseudorhodobacter sp.
GCCTATACCCTGGATACGCCAGCCGGACCGTCCATCGTTTGCGTTGCAGCCCTGACGTTTCTGGTAACAAGCATTCTCAGGGGACTGCGGAACTGAGCGATTCTGAATATGAGCTCTGAAATGCATTTGTACGACGGCATCGAAGTGGACCTGTCCCGCTTTTGTGCCGCGCAAAGTGCTCGTTTTAGCCTCCTTGCGTTCGAAAGCGACGGGGCATTTCCGAGTGCAGTCGTCGCGGTTAATAAAACCCGTTGATGTACTCGAAGATTGCCATCTCAGCTTGCCGCCTAGTTGCCCATGACTGCCGCCAAATCACCTCGGCCATGATGGTTTTGAAGAAGGTGAGGAGGACCAGAATACAGCGTGGGGCGCTGTGCTCCCGACGTAAAGCGGCCACATCGTCAGAACAATTACCTTAGCCGCTCATGGGGGCTTTGAAGCCATGCTGCGCAGGATCTTCTGGTCGTTATGCGAACAGTATTGGCTCCCCCGTGCTGCGCACCTGTGGAAGATGCAGCCTTTGGGTTGTGCTCGAAAGGCGATGGCCATTTGAAGGGCCGGGATCGCCAGCCCTACCGCGATGTATATCTCATGCGCTGTAATGGAAAACTACAGTTTCGCCGCCGGTGACCAGCCGGAATAGAGCGGGCACTCGACACCCAAAGGCAGGCTCACCGTCTCGCCGGTTCGTGCAGCCTGATAGATCGCCGCGACCAATTCGATGGAACGGCGACCATCCTGAGCGGTCACCATAGCACTTTCTTTGCCATCAAGATGATCGGCCAATGCTGCGAATAGACCCGAGAATCCGGAAAACGGCTTTTGTACGGTTGCAAGCACCTCATCCACTTGGGTCTGTATCACGGGATCGCGGGCCAGAAATTGCCATTTGTCAATCATCGGTGCATAGGGTTCGGTGCCGCTGGTTGCTGTCAGCCCATCAAAACAAAAGCGCAAACGCGAGATGTTCGTGGCCGATCCCAATGTGACAGAGCTGGTCGCCAAAGCGCCGTTTTCCATGCCGAAACAAATGGCGGCGCAGTCTTCGGTTTCAATCGGGTTGACCCGTGTTGTCGTCATGGCGGAGACTTTCTTGATCGGCCCCATGACCGTTGTCAGGAGATCATGGTTGTGGATGGCATGCCCCAGGACGGCGCCGCCGTATTCACCCGCCCAGGTCCCGCGCCAATCAATTGCGTAATAGTCCGCCCCTCGGTTCCAATGGGTTTCCAAGCTTGCAGCATAAGGGACTCCGATCAGGCCGGCCGCTTGAAGTGCTCTGATTTGCTCCATGGCAAGGCCAAACCGATATTGTAACACCGGCGACAGCAGCTTGCCGGTGCGTTCAACAACCTCGATCAAAGCGTCTACTTCACGCAGTGACGAGACAAGCGGTTTCTCGCAGATCACATGCTTGCCCGCCTCCATGGCTGCTTTGCAAACGCTGAAATGCAGATGCGGGGGCAAACATACGTCAATCAAATCAATGTCAGGGTTTGCCAGTACCGCGTTAAAATCAGGCTCGTACCGGATCGGAGATGAGCCGATCAGATCCATAGCTCGCGCGCGATCCAGATCACAAATGGTGGTTACCTGAAAACGTTCCGGCAAAAGCGCAAAGCCTGCCAAGTGTTTCAGGCCAATGCCGGCCCCCAAAATCGCCACCCGTATCATGCAGCATCTCCGTCTTCGGCCATCGCTTGCGCTTTCAGGGCCAGTTCCATCACCGTGAATGCATGGGATTGCGGCATGGCCGTTTCCGTTCGATTACGAACATCGTCCATTACCAACCCGAAATAGGGCAGGCCCGCATCACTACAGTCAATTTTCTCATATCTGGTGCCATTCACGAGAAACAGATGATCTGTGCCGACGGGGTTTGCAATGTCAACATATTTGCGCAATTCCAGATAGCCTTCTGTTCCCAAAATGGTCAGCCTCCCATCGCCCCAGTTCGGCAATGCATCCGGGGTAAACCAATCAACCCTGACATAGCCATGAGCGTGATCATTACGCAGTGCCAGTTCGCCAAAGTCTTGTAAGCCGGGGGTTTCCCGGTTGGCGTAGTTGCGGGCCGTGGCCAGAACGACATCGGCAGTGGTCGATCCTGTAAAATACAAGAATTGGTCGATTTGATGTGAGGCGATGTCGCATAGAATGCCGCCATAGGCCTGACGGTCGAAGAACCAGTCAGGACGCGTCGCCTTGTTCAGGCGATGCGGGCCAAGGCCGCAGGTTTGCACCACTTTGCCAATCGCGCCGGATTGCACCAATTCGGCAGCGCGGGTCACACTTGGTACTTCGAAGCGCTCCGAGAAATTAACTGACCAGATGCGCCCTGTGCGGGCCTGACAGTCGCGGATCGCGGCTAGCTGTTCAAGTGTGGTGCAGCCGGGTTTATCGACCATGACATCCTTACCGGCCTCCATCGCTTCAATCGCCAGCGCGGCACGTAGGTTCGGGATATCCGCAATCAAGATCAGGTCAATATCGGGATCGTTTAGCAGGGTCTGTCGATCAGTAGTACGGGGAACCGTCGGAAAGCGCTTTTCGAAAGAGGCGGTGGTGGCGGGTGTTCCTTCGTTCCACCAACCGACAAACTCGGCACCCTCCTCTATCAAATGTGCCGCCATGCCAAAGATGTGCCGGTGTTCGATGCCGAGCGCCGCGAACTTGAATGTGCCGGGCATAGATTATTCTCCTTCGGAAATTGTGATCATCCGCCGTTCGTTGGACGAGCGGATCGTTGCATCGATCAGGCGGTGTACTGCCAAAGCATCTTGCCCGGAAACACTGGGCGGTCGCCCTTGTTCCAGTGCAGATGCGAAGTCTTCGATGATGCCCTGATGCCAGGCATGGGTAAACGCCATCGGGTCGGCCCCGCCCCCCGTGCTAGCGGCTTGCCCCATTGTCTCGGTGCGGCCATCGCGCCAAGTGATATGAAGCTGGCCTGAATGCAGCGCAACAGACGCGCGCTCGCAATGAAGCACAATGCTTTCCGCCGCACCTGGAAAGCTGGCCGTGCTGGCAATGAGTGAGCCAACTGCCCCATTGGCAAATTCCAGCCCCGCGGTCACGAAATCCTCTGTCTCCATCTGGTGCAGTGACGTGGTACGCGCCATTGCCTGTACGGTGCGAACCGGCCCCATCAATGATAAAGCCAGATCCATCGTATGGATCGCTTGGCTTATCAAAACGCCGCCGCCGTCACGGGCCAAGGTGCCGCGCCCCGGCTCATCGTAATAGGATTGCGGACGCCACCACAGCACCGAGATTTCTGCAACCGCAGGCTTTCCGAAATGATCTTCTCGCAGAAGTCTAGTCAACAAGAGCGACGCTTCGCGCATGCGATGTTGAAGCACCATTCCCAAAGGGACACTCGCATTCTTGCAGGTGGTGACAATGCGTTCCGCTGCCTCGAGGGTCCGCTCAATTGGCTTTTCCATCAGAATCGGTTTGCCAGCTGCTGACAGCACATCGACAATGCCCTGACGCGCGTTTGGCGGGGTGCAGACGATCACGAAATCAATCGAAGGATCCGCCGCTATCTCTTCCACATCAAGATAGGTTTTGGGGCGCGCCAGGCCATGGCTCTCTCTGTAGCCTTGTGCAAAAGCATCTGCCTTTGTTGGTGTTGTGGAGCAAACGCCCTTCAGCACAATGCGTCCGCCGGTCGCTGCAATCGCGGCTGCATGGGTTGCAGCAACCATACCAAGGCCCATCAGGGCGACGTTAAACATGTGAAACTCCTTCAATCTACTTTCCTGCGAGCGGTTCAGAGCAAAAAAATCTGGCCCATTAGCGAGTTTTTCTGCGTAAAGAGTAGCCGCTCTTTTCCTTCATTGAAAACACGCACTTCTGTCTTTCAAAAGCTCCCATGGGTTTGCTTTTGTCTGCGTAAACGCTGTAGAGAGCTTCGTGATCAATGCATCGGCGTAAGGAAGCTGGATTTCGCCATAAGCGATGCCCCCATGTCGCTCAAAGCTCAAAACATCCCCCTGCAAGTTCTCCCCCTCGACGCAATAAAATCGATTTAGCTACCGGACGCATGCCCGCGATCATCGGATGTGCGTTAACAAACGGCTTCTTGGTCACGATGTCCAGCTTATCGGCGATAATTCAGAGCCAGCCGCGATGTTGCGCTAGAATATGGTAGTCGAGGTCAAAACCGCATGTGATCCAAGCCAGCGCAGGTCGGCACATTGCCACGTATGGGTGCCAGATCAGTAGCTTCATCAAAGCTGCGTCGACTGGGACCACCGATGGGGTTCGGAGTCGGAAGGCGTGAGGCCGATTGATGAGAGGCCCACCAAGCACCTGCATTTGAATTGGACGCCCGATCGGGCTTTGGCACTTTCAGAGGGTTACCGTTCTAATTTCCCTGCAAGAGTGGGCTGGTGTCCATCGAGCCCTAATCTTTAGCCATCCGGTCAGTTTGTCAGCAAATGGGATCAAGCTTGCTTTGCCGCTCTGGCGTCGTGAACTGCGGTTCAGTCGCGCCTGCCTTCAGATGCTTCGTCATCCCTCAGCCATTTCCAGCAATCACCTGCCGGGCAGCGAATGGCGCGATGGCTTCGATCCGCGACAAACCGGTGTGGCGCGATTGGGAAGGGTCACACGTCTCAATTTTCATTGTACATCAACACGTTGCGATACATCCCGACGATGCGCTGATTATCACGACGACTGACCTAAACCAGCATCAACCGACCACCGTTCACGTCAATCGTTGTTCCGGTCACATATGCCGCATCATCGCTGAGAAGAAAGGCGATCGTTCCCACGATGTCCTCTGGTTCGGCGAGGCGCCCTACAGGCGTCATCTTTGCGAATGCCGCTTCCTTATCGGGTGTCAGTAGGGCGTTCACCCTGTCCGTTCGCGTGGTGCCGGGGGCAACCGTGTTGGCCGTAATGCCCATCGGTGCCATGTCCTTGGCAAGATATTGCGTCATTATGGAAACCGCCGCTTTTGCCGCTGCATAATGGACAGGCGAGGACCCGGCACTGGTGGATCGCCCGGCAAGTGAGCCGAGGTTGACGATCCGCCCCCAGCCGCCCTGTTTCATATGCGGCAGCACTGCAGTGCAACAGAGGAAGACACTGCGAAGATTGAGGGCGATCACTTTGTCCCAATCCTCGTCCGTGATCCCGTCGAAATTGGCGTAGGATGTATAGCCCCCTGCGCATGTCACCAGCATATCCAGCCCGCCCATGGCTTTGGCGGCATCAGCGACCATAGCCTCGACCGAATTGCGATCTGTGACGTCAGCGGCAAATGCAAAGGCTTTTCCTCCTGCTGCCCGCGCGGTTTCGGCGGTTTGCTCTGCGCGGGACAGGTCAATATCAGTCAGGGCCACGACTGCACCTTCAGCCGTTAGCCGCAGCGCAAGCGCCCGGGCAATGCCGCCGCCCGCCCCGGTAATCAGCGCCCGTCTCCCGCCAAAACGGTCTCCGCCCATTCGCATTTGAGTTTGTGTCATGTAGGTTCCTCTATTGCCTTATCGCTGGGCAGTATGCACGCCGCAGATCAGCAGTAAGATACTTTTGACTACAAATGCCTGCAGCGCAATCAACAACGAAGATCTAACCGAATGGGCCAAATAGGTTGCAGTCTGTCAATCTTTTGTGGCGATTCAGTTGCTCGTTAAGTCCACTTTTCGTTCAAAAGCAGCGGGGTCGCAAAAGACCGGGGCAAAGTGGCATTATCTCGGGCTTTGCAGCCTGTTTCTGGATGCCAAGAACGCCATGCCTTGCTGTCGTTTGCCGGTGGTTCGAAGGCCCGATGCCAGCCGGATTTGCCAATACAAATACCGATCGAAAGCACCAGAGAGCGCCATCTCTTTGAACTTGCTGCGCCTTTTCAGCCACATTCTTCACAATGTCTTTGCAATAGGCGGGTAAGCCTGACAGCTGCGATGACATGCGCATATGGGGCGGTCTTAGACGCGACTTAACCATCCTAGGGTTGAACATACCCTGCAAATGCCTCTACCGTGACAGAAATTGTTTTAGAGATTGTTCAATGGCCCCCAAACCCGACACTTCTGCGCAAAAGAAATCCCTAGCCACAGCCGTTCAGCAATCCCGCAGCAAGCCGGTTGGTTTCGCTTATTTGATCGGCAAGGATGGCGGGGTGTTTGAATCGGACCCACGCAAGAATCCTTCGGTGCTTTGGGCTGCCGCGCGCAAGCAGGGCGGCGGTGCCAAAGGTTCTTACGGCATGATGAGCTTTGAGGGCGGCCGGCTGGTTTTGCGTTGTGAAGAAACTCCACCCGGCGCCTTGACCAAGAGCTTCAAGGATTACCTGTCTGGTCTCGGCCAAACCATCCGCTTCGACTTTCTGGCTCCGGGCGCTGAAGACGCTGAACAGGAAGACGAAGGTGAAGAGCTGTCCGAAGACAAGCGCAAAGCGGCTGCGGAGACCGACGACGCGGAGGATACCCCTGACGACATCGACCCTGCCGAGATATTCCTGAAGGCGCGGAAACGCCCGCTGAACGTGGTTTGGCTGATCGGCAAAGAGGGGCTTGTGCTACGTGCCCATCCCCGCAAGCCCATAGAGACCCTGTACCGCCAAGCCAAATCCGAAGGCGCGCAACCGCGTGGTGCGATGGGTGTGGTGAATGTAACAGGCAAGCTGATCACGCTGTCCTGTGAAGAGGCGCCGCCCGGTGCTTTCGTGCAACTTGCGAAGCGTTGGCTTGCAGGGAGGGGTTTGGCCTTCAAGGTGCGGGTCGAGCTGCCAAGTGGCGAAGTTTTTGAGAGCGAAGACGAGGAAGAAGGCACGCCATTCGCTGCCGAAGCTTCACCCTTGGTTGACCGCTTAGCCCGCGCGCGGCGGCTGTTGGAGCAGGCCAAGTCCGTTCTGGAGCCAAAGCAACATACAGGGTTGCTGGGACTGTTCAACATGGCGGAAAGCCAGCATGTCACTGAGCCTGCGAAGGCGGTTAAAGCGTTGAATGTCCTTGAAGGGCGCTTGGCCGGGTTGAAGTTGCCCGAAGTCGCCCCCCCCGTTCCTCCGCAAGACGCATTGGCCGGGACGGCGGCGAAAGGGAATTCAGCAACAAACCCAACCCAATTTGCGCCCCCTGCCGAAGACCCGGACCCGCTTGCCGCAATTGTTCAAGAGGTAACGCCCGAACGCAAAGCCGCAATAGATGGTTGGCTGAAAGAGTTTGGCGAATATGAGAACGGCTGGCAGTTCTATGATGATGAAGGCGGCGAGTATGTCTCCGCCGCCTTGCTGGGAAAAATTCCCCAACTCGGGGCGTTGACGGCGGCAGAGAAGGTCTATCTCGCGCGGGAAGCGGCACGGATGTGGCGGCACGGTGATAGCGGCGAGAATATCCAGGAGGCGGTTGAGGGCATAGGTGACGACCCCGAAGCGCGTCGGGCCTTGGCGCTGGGTTTTGCCGCCTCAGAGGCCGATACCGCCCGTATTCACGCACGGGGGATTCCGACGATAGACAGCCCCGAAGGGGCGGATGCCTCTTTCCTGATGATGCAGATGGCGGTTGACCTTGACCCAAGCGCCGTGTTCGAAGCCTTCGCCGGGGCCGAGGGGGAGTTGGCCCGCCGTGTGGTCGGGGTGGAAGGCGACAGCCTTTCGCGGCGTCGCCAAAAGGGGCTGCTGGATGCTGCGGGGGGGGACGCGGTTGATCCGGCCCGCGCTGATTTGATGACCAGTGCGATTTTTCAGGCCACAACTGAAAGCGACATGAATGACCGCGCCTACCGGTCCTCGCTTGCCAAGGCTTTGGGCCGGGTCGCAGGGGGCGAAGACAGTGCCGCCGCGACGGAAAAGCTGGAGGCTGTCTTTGCTGCCGATGGCGCGCAAGAGATGATGTTCGGCGAAACCATCCCGCCGGAATTGCGCAACTGGGCCTTGGCACAAGCCGCCAATAACCCCGACTTCACTGCAAAAGCATTGGCCGAGGGGTGGGAAAGCGAAGTCGCGGCCAAGGCCGTGGCCGGACCGATTGCAGATAAATATGCTGCACGCGGACTGGAACCGTTTACGCTGCGCACCTCTGGCCCGACGGGGGCTTTGCACAATTCCATCGGGCAGGCCTTGGGCGTGCAGCCCAGCAATTTGCCCCCCGAGAATGAGAGCGAGGCTGACCGGCTCAAGCGCGAGGCGGCAGGCCTTGACTATGATTATTATGAGGGTGACGCGCGGGTTGCGAAAATTTCGGGCCTTGTGGCCGAGATGGGCGGTGACCCTGTGCAGATGTCGGTTCTCCCGGTCATCGTGACATCGAACGAATTTGGTGTCGCGAATTTCACCGTGTTCCGGTTGGAGCATGCGGACGGCCCGCGCTTTGTCGATGACATGGGCAACAAGTTCACCGATTTTGCCGATTGGAAGGCCTATAACCAGCTCCCTCCGGGCAAGATGACCTATCCTGCCGAACTGGTGCCGGGGGCAGCTTTGGTCACGCCGCACAACACGCCCTGTGTGCTTGACAGCTTGGGGGAATGGATCGGCGTCGTAGGTGACGGGGTTGCGCTGGCTGCGGGGATTACGGTCGGCATTATCGCAATTGCGGGCTCTGGCGGGTTGGCGACGCCGCTGGTGGTCGCTGGTGCTGGGGCCGCGACATGGCAGGTGGGCCGCGCAGCGGGCCGGATGCATGATGATTACCAGCGCGGCAAGGATCTGACCGATCTGACAGACCCGTCCGTGCGCGGCAACTGGCTGGAGGCCGGGGCCGGTGTTCTTTCCATCGGCGCGATGGGTGCTGCGGTCCGCTCCGCGCAACTGGTCAAAGGGGGCGCGCAGGTGTCGCAAGTGGCGGCGCGTACCACGGCAGGTCTGCAGATCGCATCCGACGGCGTGGATGCTTTGGCAATGGGTGACCAAGCGGTGATGATGTCCAACAACTGGGACCGCATGGGCAATGGCGACCGCGCAATGGGCTTGCTGAACATCGCATTCTGGGGCGGCATGGGTGCAGCGAGTACCAAGGCGGGTGGTGCGATGATGCAAGACGCGCTGAGCTTTACGCGCTTGCGCAATCAGGCGGAATTCGGCTCTCCCTTCGCGGTTACGCCGCACCCGGACATGCATGAAGGGCAAATCCGTACCGCTTATGATCTTGATGCTGCGGGCCAGCCCATCAACGTGCGGATTGAGACAGGTGGCGGTGCAGTGGACCCTGCGCTTTTGGCGCTGCATTCCAATGCCGGGCGTCAGATTGAGGCATCGTCATCGTTGATGGCGCGGATGAAGGAGATTCTGGCGGCGCATCCAGATCCGAAGGCGGGCACGCAGGGGTGGGAAGCAAAGCTGGAGATCGAGAAGATCGGCGCTGAAAGCCGTCTCGTTGCTGACAAGCTGGCCCGCGATGGCGCGGCGATGACCCCGCGTGAGCGGGAGGCGCTGTTGCTGCGCCAGCAGGAACTGGCGGAAGCGTCTGAATTTCACATGGCACGGTTGCAAGATCCCGCCGCCATGGGGCAAGGCTGGGTTGCCGCGCCGAGTGAGGGGCACA
>JBFHGI010000049.1:0-9130 GCA_041583175.1 Pseudorhodobacter sp.
CAAGTTGTTCCAACCCTTGAACGTAAGTTCGCGCGCTTTCCGTCGAAGTGCGTCAGATTTTCAACGCTTCCGCCGCCGCCATGACGGGCAGGCCCAAGGCCTCGCCCACGGCGGCATAGGTCAGATGCCCCGCATGGGTGTTGAGGCCTGCCAACAGGTGCTTGTCCTCGGCGCAGGCCTTCTTCCAGCCCTTGTCGGCCAGTGCCAGCATGAAGGGCAAGGTGGCGTTGCCAAGCGCTATGGTCGAGGTGCGGGCAACGGCGCCGGGCATGTTGGCCACGCAGTAATGCATGATGCCATCAACGTCATAGATCGGGTCCTGGTGGGTGGTGGCTTTTGAGGTTTCAAAGCAACCGCCTTGGTCGATGGCCACATCCACCAGTGCCGCACCCGGTTTCAGCTCGGCCAGTTGCGCACGCGAAATCAGCTTGGGTGCGGCGGCCCCCGGCACCAAGACAGCGCCGATGATCAGGTCCGCGGCGCGGGCCAGCTCTATCGTGTTGCCAGCGCTGGCATAAGCATTCTTGAACGTGCCGCCAAACACATCATCCAGATAGCGCAGGCGCGGCAAGGACCGGTCGAGCACCGTCACATCCGCACCCATGCCTGCTGCGATCTTTGCCGCATGGGTGCCGACGACGCCGCCGCCGATCACCAGAACGCGCCCGGGTCCAACCCCCGGCACACCGCCCAAAAGCACCCCGCGCCCGCCATTGGCCTTTTGCAACGTCCACGCGCCGACCTGAGGGGCCAATCGCCCCGCAACCTCGGACATCGGGGCCAGAAGCGGCAAGCCGCCCCGATCATCCGTCACGGTTTCATAAGCAATTGCGGTAACGCCGGACTTCAAAAGATCCTGCGTTTGCGCCGGATCAGGGGCCAGATGCAGATAGGTGAACAGCACCTGGCCTTCGCGCAGCATGGCCCGCTCGACCGGCTGTGGTTCTTTCACTTTTACAATCATTTCCGAGGCGCTGAAAACATCTGCCGCCGTAGCGGCGATTTTCGCCCCGACTGCAGTGTAATCCCCATCGGGAAAGCCTGCGCCGATGCCTGCACCGGTCTCGACCAGAACATCATGGCCATGAAGGATGGCCTCACGCGCGGCATTGGGCGTGAGGCCAACGCGGAATTCTTGGGGTTTGATTTCCTTTGGACAGCCGATTTTCATATGAACCTCCCATGGTTTATGCCCTGCAGCTTGCGCCTGCATCGGCGCAATTATTTTGAAATCTCGCTGGCAGTTTTCACGAATTGGCGTATAATCTTCGGCATTATTGGGTATATCTTGAAAGATTGCACCGCCATGCTGGACCTTGACGCAACAGACCGCCGCATCCTTACCGTGCTGCAAAAAGAAGGGCGCGTGACCAACGCCGAATTGTCAGAGCGGATCAACCTTTCGCCCTCGGCCTGCCACCGCCGCGTACAACGGCTGGAAGACGAAGGCTATATCTCTGGCTATGTTGCGCTGCTGGATGCCCGCCGCATGGGGAGGCCCACGACCGTCTTTGTCGAAATTACGCTGCAGGGCCAAGCCGATGATATTCTGGACAAGTTTGAACGTGAAGTGGCAAAGGTCCCGGATATTCTGGAATGTCATCTTATGGCGGGCTCAGCGGATTATCTGTTGAAGATCATCGCTCAAGACACCGAGGATTTTGCCCGTATCCACCGGCAATACCTGTCCCGTCTGCCGGGGGTGGCACAGATGCAATCCTCTTTCGCGCTGCGTACGGTTGTCAAAACCACGGCGATGGCTGTCTAGGCCTTGCGCCGCATCCGGCGGAGGTACTGAACGACCGCGAAGACGATGATCAGCGCATAAGCGGCGTCCAAAATCACCATCAGCAGCCAGAACCGCGTTACCATCAGGCCGACCACAACGGCCGCGCCCAAGAGCACCAGCACTTGCCATTCCCTTTTGACCCGCACCGCCTTGGAGGAAAGCGTCGGCACTTTGCTGACCATCAGCCAGCCGACAGTGCCGATCCAGAGCCCGAAGAGAAACGGATAGTCCTGCGCATCTATCAGCCCTTGCCGTGTCAGGAAGAACGGTAGCAACGCCAGCATCGCCCCGCCCGGCGCCGGAACACCGACAAAATGCGGCTTGCCCCCGACAGGTGGTGGATCATCGCGCGATACATTGAACCGCGCCAAGCGCAGGCAGCAGCAGCAGGCAAAAACCAGCACAAACATCCAGCCGGTCGCGAAATCCCGAGCCAATGCGAATTGATAGACAAGAATACCCGGCGCGACGCCGAAATTCAGAAAATCCGACAGGCTGTCCAACTCTCCGCCAATCTCGCTGGCCGCGTTCAGCCGCCGGGCAAGCAACCCGTCTAGGCCATCGATCAGCGCGGCGAAGATAATCAGCGCCGCCGCAAGATCAAACCGTCCAACCAGTACGAAACGGATAGAGGTCAGGCCCGCGCATAGCCCGAGAATAGTCACCATATTCGGCAACATCAGCATCAAGGACAGGCTTTCGCGCTTGCGACGCGGTGTCTCGTTCATCTTTCACGACCCATGCGCGGGGATTCTGTTGACGTGATATCGGCCAGCACGGTTTCCCCGGCAACCATGGTCTGGCCCAGACAGACCAGCGGTTCCACCCCTTCGGGCAAGTATACATCCAACCGCGATCCGAAACGGATCATGCCAAAACGCTCTCCCGTTTGCAAACGTGCACCTTCCGGCACTTCGCAGACGATGCGCCGCGCCACCAGGCCGGCAATCTGGACCACGGCCAGATCGCGCCCGTCTTCCATGCGCACGACCAGTGCATTACGTTCATTATCCTCGCTTGCCTTGTCCAGTGAGGCATTGAGGAACTTGCCGGGGCGGTAAGCGATCTTGCTGACCACACCAGAAATCGGCAGGCGGTTCACATGGCAGTTGAACACGTTCATGAACACGGAAACCCGCATCATCGGTTCCGGCCCGAGGCCAAGTTCCGCAGGCGGAACCGCTGGCTCCAACAGTGAGATCACGCCGTCGGCAGGGCTGATGATCAGCCCCTCGCGGGTTGGCGTCACACGCTTGGGGTCCCGGAAGAAATAATAGCACCAGATCGTCAGGCCCAGCCCGATCCAGCCCAGCGGTTGCCAGACGAAAAACAGGACAATGGCGACGACTGCAAATATCGGGATGAAGCGCCAGCCCTCACGGTGGATTGGCTTGATAACGGTGGACATCATGCTGGCGGACATTCGCAGGCCTTTTCTGGGGTCACTCGAGGTATTGCGGTTTTGCACATTTCAATGGGTGAAACAATGGCGCGGCGCAGATGGTTCCCCTACGTTTCCCCAGTGACACGCCAACCGTAGCAAAATAGCCAGCGCCAGCACTGCGGTTTCGCGAGAATGTCTGCTATGGGGCTTCTACGCCTAACCGTTTGACCAACACCAGGATCAGAGTCGCTGCGATGAACAGAAACACCGCACCGACAATCCATGCGACAGGTGTCGAGTAGATTTCGGCCACAGTGCCTGCCAAAACCAGACCCAATGCGGCCCCTAACTGTTGAATCAATGACCTCAGCGAGAGCATGGTCGATCGTTGGCGGTCTTCTACGCAGCGATGCAGAATGCTGCTGGCCGGCGTCTCGGAGACACCAAGGATCACGGAATACAGCACAAAGACCGTCACAAAGCCGATGATATTGGCTTGCAGCGCCAATGCGATCTGAGCGGCTGCCAAACAGGCAAAACTCGCCGCCAGCGTCATGGCGTGCCGCCGCTTGAAGAACCGGCTGATGTACGGCGACAGAAATGCGCCAAAAGCGATGGAGAAAAAATAGGTCGCTGTGACGATACCGATGACGGTGTTTGCATAAACCTCATCCAGCATCGGTTTTGCATGGGTCGGCCAGATCACCTCGACCGGGTTGCTTGCCAGCAGGAAGAACGCCAAAGCTGCCAGCAGTATCGAAAGGGCGGGATGTCTCAGGGCCAAAAGGCTCGCGTCCTTTATCACCGCCGGGACCGTGGTGAAGCCCTGCAGGAGGGCCGTTGCGTCTCGGGAACGCGGTGTTTCGACAATGGCCAAGATCGTGAAAACGAACACGCCCGACATCACTATGAAGCTTGCCGCGTAGGATACGTCATAGACGCTGAACCCGAGGCTTGTGGCAATGCCGCCAAGAATATCGGGGAGAACGCCGCCCAGCACGGCACCCATAGCCAAGCCCACGGCATTGGCCCAATGCGCTTTGGCCAGTGCGGGCTGGACATCCACATCAGGCGCGGTTGCCTTGAACGTTTCGACAAACCACGCATCAAGCGTGCCCGACCTGAGTGCGCGACCAAAACCAATAAAGGCAAATGAAAGTGCGAGAACGTAAAAATCACGCGTCGAAAGAAAGAGCACTAGTGAAACCAAGCTCGCAATAACCGCCGTCAAATAGACCGGCTTGCGGCCAATGCTGTCGGCGAGGCCACCGAACGGCAGCTCCATCGCCATGGTCGTGACCGAGTAGACCCCGAAAAGAAGCGAAATCTGAACGAGGTCCATGCCACGCTCGGTCAAGGCCAGAGCGACAACGGCGACAGTCAGTCCCATCGCAAAACGGTCAAGGAACTGCTGTATCTGAAAGACGCGAATGTGCCGTCGTGCTGACGGGTTTAGTGCTGCGAAGGAGAACTCGATTTCGGTTGGCATTCTTGCAGCTTCACCGTTGCTGTTGGCATATACAACACAATAAAAGAGCCAGCCCGATGCCGCGCACCTCAGTCTTCGCCGAACGGGATCGGGTGGCCGAATACCGCCTGCTATACCCAAATGTAGAAAAACCGGTGACGGTGCGGGTGCAAAACCTGCCGTTACTCGACCAACCCGGGCCAGTCCGTCAAAAATTCATCCCGCGCCAGATTGCCGGGGGATTGGTCTGTCCGCTCGCTCGCTTGGGTCAATCTGACAAAGACCAGCGTCCTGTCTTTGCTTTCCGCCCAACCGACGAACCAGCCCCATCCACGCGCGTAATCGAAACTGCGATCCGCGCGTCGGGGATAGGCTGCGCCGGTCTTGCCGTAGATCAGCCAGTTGCCGCTTTGCCAGCGCTGCACGATCCTGCGCGCATAGATCATGGCCTGAGGTGAAACGGGCAGCTCATCCAGAATCAGCCCACGCAAGAATGAAGCTTGCTCGAGAGGTGAGACCACCAGAGACGACGCAATCCACGCGCGATCAAGCCCGTTCTCGAACCCCGGATCACCGGAAAAATCAGCGTTTCCATAACCGAAGGCTTGCGAATATCGGCTCAAGGCATCTTGCCCCATGGCCTGCGTGATCCGCTGAGAAAACCAAAGGACCGAAAAGCGCATCCAGTCGGTCGGATCGGTATCGCGTGTCCAATTGGCACCGCCCCAGTCGGGATCACCAGTCCGGAAGGCCATGACGGGATTATGGGCATCTGTCAGAACACCGGCATCATAGGCCATGACGGCCAACGGTACTTTGAAGGTTGAAGCTGGCGTGACACGGGATCTGCAGTCACCGTCTTCCACAAGCACATCTGCGGTTGCAGCATCAAGAACGAGCGTGCAGACCTGCTTTGCTTTGGCGGGTATTGCCAAGACTACCGCGATAGCTGCGGCGATCAGAATGCGCAAATCAACGGCCCTCCGCGTCTCGGTTTCTCACCCGCCTTATCGGCGTTTATGACCATTGTGAATTGGAATGTTGGACCCGAATAGAA
The DNA here is from genome assembly GCA_041583175.1 of Pseudorhodobacter sp. Taxonomy (GTDB): domain Bacteria; phylum Pseudomonadota; class Alphaproteobacteria; order Rhodobacterales; family Rhodobacteraceae; genus Pseudorhodobacter. The sequence continues at coordinate 5,699 of JBFHGI010000049.1, forward strand.
AACGCCTTCGGGCTTCACCCCTGCGGCGTCATGGCTTTTCTTTGCCGCGCGCGTTCCAGCCCCAGCTTGCGTTCGCGCCAGATGATCAGCACGCCGGCTGTGACCACGATGGAGGCACCCAGTAGCATGGTCAGGGTTGGCACTTCGTCAAACACCCAATAGCCGATGCCAAGGGCGAAAAGCATCGAGGCATAGTCGAACGGGGCCACGACCGAGGCGTCCGCCTCCCGGTAGCTGGAGGTGAGCAATATCTGCCCGACCCCGCCCAAAAGACCGGCGAGCACCAGCAAAAGCGCTTCGGTCGGAGCAGGAATGACCCAGCCGAAAGGCAGCGTCACAAGTGACAGCACTGTGGCGGTCAGCGAGAAGTAGAACACGATCGCCGAGGTTTTTTCTTGCTGCACAAGTTTGCGGACGAAAACCTGCGCCAATGCGGTGAAGACGGCACCACCAAGCACAAGCATCGCGCCCAGCGTGGCAGTATCGTTGCCAAGGCCCGGCACCACCGAAAGTCGCGGGCTCAGCACGATCAACACCCCGATCAAGCCCAGAACGACGGCGGAGATGCGGAACAGGCGCACATCCTCTCCCAGAAACATTGCGGCGAAAATTACGGTCAGAAGGGGCGCGGCATAGCCAATCGCTGTAACCTCGGGCAGCGGCAGATAGGCAAGCCCGGCAAAGCCAAGCCCCATCGCCATCGTTCCAACCACCCCGCGCCAGACATGGCCCATCGGCGCGCTGGCCTTTAGGCCGGTGCGTAATTCCCCGCGCGTGGCAAGCCAGATCACGATCACCGGCATCGCAAAGAATGACCGGAAAAATACCGCCTCGCCGGGGGGCACATGGGCCGCCGTAGTTTTGATCAGCGCGGCCATGACAATGAAGGTCAAAACCGAGCAAAGCTTGTAGATAATGCCGCGCATGGGGCGCATAGTGAGGCCTTTGCAATAGGGTGCGCCCCCATGGACCACCTTTGTTGCGGCGATGCAAGCCTTGCGGGGGCTGGACGCGGCCTTCGCCTTGGGGTTTGCTATGCAAAAGCCAAGGATACCGCATATGACCTCCACCCCTCTCTCTGCCCGCATCGCCCAAGGTGCGGGGGACGTACCTGCCGACAAGATTTTGCGCGGCGGTCGCGTGTTCGATCTGATCACGGGGGCGTTGGTGGAAAGCGATGTCGCGATATGCGGCGATACCATCGTCGGCGTGTTCGATGCCTATGACGCCGCAGAAGTGATTGATGTCTCGGGTAAAATCCTGGTTCCGGGTTTCATTGATACCCATCTGCATATCGAAAGCAGTCTGGTTACGCCGTTTGAGTTTGATCGTTGCGTAACGCCTTTGGGCGTGACCACCGCAATTTGTGATCCGCATGAAATTGCCAATGTCTGTGGGCTCGAAGGGATCGAATATTTCCTCGAGGCGTCCAGCATGACGTTGATGGATATTCGGGTGCAGCTTTCGTCTTGCGTGCCTTCGACCCATATGGAAACCGCGGGCGCGGTGTTGGAGGCTGCAGATATCCTGCCCCTGCGCGACCATCCGCGCAGCCTTGGACTGGCGGAGTTCATGAACTTCCCCGGTGTGCTGATGCAGGATGCGGGTGTGATGGCCAAGCTGGAAGGGTTCAAGGGGCGGCATATCGATGGCCATTGCCCCTTGCTGCGCGGCAAGGCGCTGAACGGCTATATCTCAGCAGGCATACGGACAGAACATGAGGCGACCACCGCCGAGGAAGCCTTGGAAAAACTGCGCAAGGGGATGCGCGTGCTGATCCGTGAAGGGTCGGTTTCCAAGGACTTGCACGCGCTGGCCCCGCTGATCACCGAACGCCACAGCCCCTATATCGCCTTTTGCACCGATGACCGGAACCCGCTGGATATCGGTGAGCATGGGCATTTGGACTACATGATCCGCACCGCGATTGCCTTGGGGGCAGCGCCGTTGGCAGTATATCGCGCTGCCAGCCTTTCGGCGGCCGAGGCGTTTGGCCTGAAGGATCGCGGGCTGATCGCCCCCGGCAAGCGCGCCGATATTGTGGTGATCGACAGTCTGGAAAACTGCCGCGCCGCGATGGTGTTTGCGGGCGGCGTGCAGGTAACGGATGCCGCCTTTGCCGCGCGCAAATCCATCCCGCCTGTGGCCCGTCATTCGGTCAAGGCGCCACCCATCACGGCGGCGGATTTCCGCACCGGGGGCAACCGGGTGGAAACCCCTGTGATCGGGATTATCCCCGGCAAGATCATCACCGAACATCTGACGTATGAAATCGCGCCGGAAGGGGGCGACAAGGCCCCGGATACAGCCCGCGATCTGGTGAAAATCGCGGTGATTGAACGGCACGGAAAGAACGGCAATCGTGCGACCGGCTTTGTCAAAGGCTTTGGCTTGCAGCGCGGGGCGATTGCCTCGACCGTTTGTCATGACCATCACAACATTGCCGTGGTCGGTGCGGATTACGCCGATATGGCCTTGGCGGTGGCGCGTCTGGGAGAGATTGAGGGTGGCTTCGTGGTGGTCGAAGGGGGCCGCGTTTTGGCCGAGCTGGCGCTGCCCGTGGCGGGGCTGATGAGCCTGGAGCCGTTCGAAGTGGTCCGCGAGGCTCTGGAACATCTACGTGCCGCCGCACAAAGCTTGGGCGTGACGCTGGAGGAGCCGTTCTTGCAACTCGCCTTCCTGTGTCTGCCCGTTATTCCGCATCTGAAAATCACCGATCACGGGATGGTTGATGTGGACAGGTTCGAGGTGATGCCATGAGCGGATATGACCCCAAATATGACGATCTGATCGACGCCCAAACCTGGGCCTTCATCCGTGAAACCGAAAGCTGGTATCCGCCCGATGCCATCGGCCTGACGGTCGAAGGCCAGCGAGAGGTGTATAACAAGATGTGTCGTGCCTTTCATGCGGGCCGCCCGGCGGCAGTGTCGGTGCGGGATGACGTGATTGCAGGCGCGCAGCAGGTGCCTGTGCGGCGCTACAGCACAGGCGGCGGTGCGGCCCGCGTTGTTTATATGCATGGCGGTGGCTTTGTCGTGGGTGGCCTGGACAGCCATGATGACGTCTGCGCCGAGATTTGCGCCGCCACCGGATTTGATGTGACAGCGGTGGATTATCGGCTCTCGCCGGAACACCCTTTCCCGAATGATTTCAACGATGCACTTGCGGCAGCACAGCACGAAGCGGCGGGTGGTTTGCCTATCGTCTTGGTGGGGGATAGTGCGGGAGGAAATCTCTGTGCTGCGGTGTCAGCGGCACTGCGCAACACCGCGCAAGCCCCTATTGGTCAGGTGTTGATCTATCCTGGCCTCGGGGCCGGGGACGAGTCACGAAGCCTGAAAACCCATGCCAAAGCTCCGATGCTGACCGCCGAGGATAGCAGCTTTTATGCAGACATCCGTTCGGCAGGTGATCAGGCCGCCCAATCGG
>JBFHGI010000050.1:0-9026 GCA_041583175.1 Pseudorhodobacter sp.
CATGATAGCCGATCAGATTGGTCTCCAGAATCGCGCGCAAGGCATCACGCGGCAAATCCTCATAGGCGCAGGGAATGGCATAGGCGCCGTTGTTGAACAGCGCATCCAATGTGCCACCTGTACGGGTGGAAACCTCGGCCACGGCAGCCTCAAGACTGGCCGGATCGTCGTAATCCAACTGGAAGCTTTCCAACCCCTCGTCGCGCAAACGTTCGCAATCCGCCTCGGCGCGGCAAGTAGCGAACACGCGCCAGCCGCGCACCTTCAACGTGCGTGCTGCGTCAAGGCCGATGCCCGAAGAGCATCCGGTGATCAGAATGGATTTTTGTGTCATATGGGGCGGCCTTTGGTTGCGTGCCCCCAAGGTCTAGTGCGAAATGCGCAGGGCCGCAAACGGCCTTAATTCGCCGGGTCCGTTTCACTCAGCAAACGTGCAGCGATGTAGCCATCGATGCCATCGCCCTCGATCCGGATCTGCACCCAGCCATCCTGCTCTGGCGTGACCACTGTGACAGCTTCGGCGCGGGTCAACCGGCCCACGATTTCGTAGTCAGTGGAAGGCCCTCCGCGCACATTCACGGCACGGCTGCTGACATACATGATGGGCAAAACCGGTTCAGGCGTCGCTTCCGGGGTTGGCTGGGCGGCTGCGGTTTTCTCGGTCTCCATGACCACAAACCCACCCACAACCGGAGCCGATACAGGTTTGGATGCTTCGACAGTGACGGGCGAAAAAGTTGCAAGCGTCACGTCTGGTTTGGGGTCTTTCGCGGCAGATCGCACAACCGGGCGTTCAACGGGTTTTTCAACTGCAACAAGGCCTTGGCGCACTTGCCCTCTATCTTCGCCGCCGATCAACAGCGTCACAAACATACCAGCCGCCAAAAGCGTCAACAACTTAAACATACCAACCCCATCAATTTCGCAGTCGCGAGCAAACTACCCATGTTATGCCATTTTTTGGTCGGGGAAAAAATGGTAAACTTTCCCAAGTCCAAAATTTCCTCGCCCGTGTCCTGAAAGTCAGCTCTCTTTCGGCTGGACCGTGCCGCGCTGCCCGATTACACAACATGCATGACAAAATCGCCAGATGACCCCAATACCCAGCCGATGACCGTCTCTGAACCGCTGCGCCGCGCGATCGGTGAGCGGTACCTGACCTATGCGCTGTCGACCATCATGCACCGGGCGCTGCCGGACGCACGGGACGGGCTGAAACCCGTTCACCGCCGCATCCTGTATGCGATGCGCGAGTTGAAGCTGAGCCCAACGGGCGGCTTCCGGAAATCCGCGAAAATCTCGGGCGATGTGATGGGCAACTATCACCCGCATGGCGATGCCGCGATCTATGACGCGATGGCGCGTCTGGCGCAGGATTTCAACGTGCGCTATCCGCTGGTCGATGGTCAGGGCAACTTTGGCAACATCGATGGCGATAACCCGGCCGCCAGCCGCTATACCGAGGCGCGGTTGACCGCGATTGCTGAAAAGCTGATGGAAGGGCTGACTGAAAACGCCGTCGATTTCCGCCCCAACTATGACGGCACGCTGGAAGAACCTGTCGTCATGCCCGCTGCTTTCCCGCATTTGCTGGCCAACGGGTCCAGTGGTATTGCCGTGGGGATGGCGACGAATATCCCGCCGCACAACCTGCATGAGCTGATCGACGCATGTCAGGCCATGATCAAAGACCCCGCGATTGCAGATGACGCGCTGGTAGAGTTGGTCCCCGGTCCCGATTTCCCGACTGGCGGCGTGGTCGTGGAGCCGCGCGGCAATATCCTTGACGCCTATCGCACAGGGCGCGGCTCTTTCCGTCTGCGTGCGCGGTGGCAGGTTGAAGATCTGGGCCGCGGGCAGTGGCAGATTGTCGTTACCGAAATCCCGTATCAGGTCCAGAAGTCCCGCCTGATCGAAAAATTGGCCGAGCTGATCCAGACCAAGAAAATTCCTGTCTTTGGCGATGTGCGCGACGAATCCGCCGAGGATATCCGCCTCATCATCGAACCCAAAGTGCGTACGGTTGACCCCGATATGCTGATGGGGATGCTATTCAAGAACTCCGATCTGGAGGTGCGGTTCAGCTTGAACATGAACACGCTGATTGATGGCCGCACTCCGAAAGTGTGCAGCCTGAAAGAGGTGCTGCGCGCGTTTCTGGATCACCGCCGCGATGTGTTGCAGCGCCGCAGCCAGCACCGCATGGACAAGATCGACCATCGACTAGAGGTGCTGGAAGGCTTTATCACCGCCTTCCTCAACCTCGACCGCGTGATCGATATCATCCGCTATGATGCCGACCCGAAGCGCGCATTGATGGCGGAAAACTGGGGTATCCCGCACCCTCGCGCCATGTCGGAAAAGGGCTACGTCTCTCCGCCCGAGGGCGAGGGGGAGCTGACCGAGGTGCAGACCGAGGCCATCCTGAACATGCGTCTGCGCAGTTTGCGCAAGCTGGAAGAGATGGAACTGATCGCTGAACGCGACGCCTTGATGAAAGAACGCGCCGATCTCGAAGACTTGTTGGCCGACCCGCGCTTGCAGTGGAAACGCATTGGTGCCGACCTGAAAGAAGTGCAGAAAAACTTTGGCCATTCCTGGGCCAAGGGCACCCGCCGCACGACTTTTGCCGAAGCTGGCGAGGTCGAGGAAGTGCCCTATGAGGCAATGATCGAGCGCGAGCCGATCACCGTGATCTGTTCCAAAATGGGGTGGATCCGGGCGATGAAAGGCCATGCCGCGCTGGATACCGAAGCCAAGTTCAAGGACGGCGACGAAGGCCGTTTCTTGTTCCATGCCGAAACCACCGACCGGATTATTCTGGTCGGCAGCAATGGCCGTTTTTATACCCTTCTGGGCGCAAATCTGCCCGGCGGGCGTGGCATGGGGGAACCCGTGCGCCTGATGGTAGACCTGCCGAATGAGGCAGAGATCGTTGATCTGATAATCCACCAGCCCGGCAGCAAGCTACTGGTCGCCTCGACCGATGGCGATGGCTTCATTTGCCCGTCGGATGAGGTGGTCGCGCAGACGCGGGCGGGCAAGCAGGTGCTGTCCTTGCGTGGCACGGCCAAGACTGCCGTTTGCAGACAGGCGCAGGGCGACCATGTCGCAGTGGTTGGCGAAAATCGCAAAGTGTTGGTTTTCCCACTGGTCGAGTTACCCGAAATGGCCAAAGGCAAGGGCGTTCGGTTGCAAAAGTACAAAGACGGCGGGTTGTCCGATGCCACCACTTTTGCCCTCTCCGAGGGGCTGAGCTGGAAAGACCCGGCAGGCCGTACCCGTACGGAAACGGATCTGGAGGAATGGCTTGCCAAGCGTGCCACCGCAGGCCGCATGGCCCCGCGTGGCTTCCCGCGGGATAACCGTTTTACCTAAGGCTGGGCCTCGAAAGGCAAGGGCGAAATTTTAGCCCTTGCCGTCAACTTCTTCTTTATAGGATTTAGCAAACTCTGTAGCCTGAACTCTCAGGGTGTAAATTTTTAACTTGGGAGATTTGTTATGTCTTTTAACTCCGGCGGTATTGTCCGCTATTCCGGCGAGTCCGGCCCTATCTTCAAGCTCGCCTTTGTCACCGGTTTGCTGACGCTGATCACAGCCGGGATCTATCGCTTTTGGGCGAAAACGCGGATGCGCAAATATATCTGGTCCTCTGTGTCTGTTGATGGTGACGCCTTCGAATACACCGGAACCGGGCTTGAGAAACTGCTTGGGTTCCTGATCGCAATTGTCTTTCTGGCGATCTATCTGGCGGGCGTGCAACTGATCCTGACCTTCCTGGGCCTTGGCATCGTGACCCAGCCGGGGAATGAACTGGCGATGATTGCATCGGTCTACATTTCCTTCTTTGCCGTCGTTCCGTTCCTGCTCTTTGCGGTCTATCGTGCGCGGCGCTATAAACTGGCACGCACCCGGTTGCGGGGTATTCGTTTCGGCATGGACAGCGCCGCTTGGGGCTATGCCTTGCGGGCGATCGGGCATTATCTGCTGACAGGGATCACGCTCGGCATCTTGCTGCCGCGCCAGACCTTCTACCTAGAGAAATACATGACAGACCGCAGCCATTACGGCGATGCCAGATTTGAGCAGGGCGGCCGCTGGCAGGGTCTCTATGCTGCACTGAAGCATGTGCTGATCGGCCTTGCGATTATGGTCGTGGGTGCGATTGTCGGCGGAGTGACGGGCGCAGAAGCGTTGATCGGTATCGCGATTTTCGTCGGCTATTTCTGGTTCATGATCGGTTTTGTGTATTACCGCGTCCATGCCTATGCCTATCTGACCAACCATAAGACGCTGGACGGTCAGGTCACCTTCACCGCCACCCCCAGCACTGCCGAGATTATCAAGAAAGTGATCATCGGCGGCCTGCTCTTGGGGCTGATTGCTGCCGTTGCCTTTGGGGTTCTGGGCGGTGTGGCATATGGAATGATTGCGGCAGGCGGCATGGGGGCTATGCCCGGGTTTGGCCAGATCATTCCCATCGTCATCCTCTACCTGCTCGTACTGGTGGGCCTTGGCGCTTTGGGAATGGTTTTGATCACACACCCGATCATCGGGCATCTGGCAACCAATCTGAAAGTCAACAACGCCGACGCGTTGGGCAGCGTGCGCCAGCGTGCCTATGACAAGGGGGCGGATGCCGAAGGCTTTGCCGATGCGCTCGATATCGGCGGGGCCATCTGAACATGATTGGCGCCGCGCCGGTTCCGGCCATTTATTTTGATGGCCATACGGCACAGCGCCACCCTGTTAGCGTCTCGGTCAGCCGTGACGGGCGCGGCTTGCTGATCGACCGTCAAAGCCCCGGTGGCACGCCGATGCTCTGGCCTTTGGACCGATTGCGGAGCCTTGCAGATCAGGCCCGCAGTGACAGCCTTTCCCTGACACTTCACGCCGATACCGATGATGAAACCCCACGCGACCCAGCGCGTTTGGTTATCCACGACGCTGACTTGCAGGCATGGCTGCGGCTTTCAGCCCCGTCGCTGAAAAAGCGGGACGTACGGCGCGGAACGGCGACAAAAATCCTGAGCAGGCTGGCCGTCGCAGTGGTGTCCATCGGCGTCATCATTTTTGTGATCTTGCCGCGCATGTCCGATTTTCTGGCCAATCGCATGCCTCTGGAAACCGAAGTCCGTTTTGGTGAAGCTGTCGTGGAGCAGATGGAACGGTTCTTGGGCGGGCGTTCCGGCTCTCTCGTCTGCGCCGACGATGAAGGCGAAGCTGTGCTGGAGCGTTTGGCCGCGAGGCTGACCGATGGGCAGGATTTGAAATATGACCTCAAACTCTCTGTCCTCAATCACCCGATGGTCAACGCCTTTGCCGCCCCTGGAGGCCATGTTGTCATTCTGCGCGGCTTGCTGGACAAGGCCGACAACCCCGAGGAAGTGGCCGCCGTGCTGGCGCATGAAATCGGCCATGTAGAGGCGCGCGACCCGACCCGCCTGATGCTGCGGGCTGCGGGGTCGGCGGGTATTGTGTCGATCATTCTGGGCGATGTCTCGGGTGGCACGGTGATCGGGGTTCTCGGCGACCAGCTTTTGCAAAGCTCCTACACCCGTGCGGCCGAGGCGAAGGCCGATGAATTCGCGATTGCAATGCTCAACCGCGCAGCGATCAGTTCTGAGGCCTTTGGCGATTTCTTCGACAAGCTGGCCGAGCTGGAGGGCATCGAGATTCCCGAATATCTGTCCAGCCATCCCTCCAGCGCTGCCCGCGCCGAACGCGCGCGCGAAAATGCACGCAGTCAGGGCGTGACGTCTCCTGCCTTGTCGAAGGCAGATTGGGCAGCATTGAAAAAGGTCTGTGCGGATTAAGCGTAGGGTGTGCTTCAGCGCATCGCACCAGATGGGCCCATGGCCGGTTCGACCTTCAACCACACCCCGCCCTCGGGCCGCAGTGTTAGGATCATCACCGGCTTTGGCGCCCGCCCTTCGACAAGTGAGAACCGGTGCCGCGCGAGCAGCGTCGCCAGAATGATAACCGCCTCTTGCAGCGCGAAATTCGCACCGATGCAGATACGCGGGCCATCACCGAAAGGTAGGTAGGCAAAGCGGTCAATCGCTTTTGGGTCCGCAAATCGAGAGGGGTCAAACTGGTCCGGGTTATCCCACAGCATATGATGTCGATGTAGCGCATAGATCGGTAGGACCACCGTATCGCCGGGGCGAATCTCTCGTCCGCAAAGCTCGTCCGCGACTTGGGCTGTGCGCGACAGGAAGGCGGCCGGCGGATACATCCGCAGCGCCTCGTCGATGATCTGCCGGGTCAGTGGCAGGCTGGCGATATCGACCTGTGTTGCGGCCCTGTCACCAAGGACGGCCTGTGCCTCCTCCCGCGCGGCGTCTTGCACTTTTTGATCGAAAGCGCAGAGGTAAAGCGCCCAAGACAGCGTCAGCGCCGTGGTTTCATGCCCTGCAACGATGAAGGTCAAGAGGTTGTCGCGCAGTTCGGACGTGGTCATCTTCCGGCCGGTTTTGGGGTCCTCGCCTTCGAGCAGCAGGTCGAGCAGGTCCGGAATTGCGCGCCTTCCGTCTTTGCGCCGGCCTTCGATGGCCTCATCGGCGACACGTTTCATCTCACGCATGGCCGCCCCCGCCATGACGCGGCCCGGTCGCGGCACCCAACCGGGCACACCCAGCAGATCGAGCACGGAAACCTTGGCGGCGTGGCCGATATAATCTTCAATCGCGCGATGTACCGCGCTGCGATCAAAGCCCTCCCCACCCGAAAAGGTCACATCGGAAATCACTTCGAAGGTCGCGGCGACCATTTCCGCGAACATATCCGACGCCCGACCGTGCGCGGCCGCGATCCGCTGGCTGGAGCGTTCCGCCGCTGCTGTCATCACCGGCGCAAGCGCCGCCACATTGCGGTGACTGAACACCGGCGCTGCCGTTCTGCGCTGCCACAACCATTCTGCCCCTTCGGCGACGAAAAGGCTGTCACCAATCGCTTGCTCCAGGATCAGCTTGGTCACGGTCGATTTCGGATAGTCTTCCACCTTGTCTCGCAACACCCGTTTAAGCGCGCCCGGGTCCATCACCATATGCCAGCGCATACCCGTGCGACCGGACAGCATCGGCTGGCGTGTGGCTATTTCGGGGATCAGTTCCAGCACATTCTTCCGCCCCGCCCGCGCCGAGGCCAGAATGCCCATAGGGGTGTTGTGCAAAGGAACCCGCGCCGGGACGTGGGGGGCACCTTCGGCGACCAGAGGCTTTTGCGGGTTGTTCATGGCATCTTCCATATGAAACAAGAGGCTCGCTCTGAATATAGGGCGTAAATGCCAAAGGGACAGGCGGCATGGTTGCACAGGCATCCCGCAAAGGCTATTGCTGATGGGTGGTTTTGAGCAAGGATACCAAGCATGATCATCACGCGCCTTCTACCCTTTGTTGTTGTCGGCCTTCTGTCAGCTTGCGGGCAACAAGGAGAGATGGAAGCTCCGGTATCTTTGGGCGATTTCAGGCTTGGCCATAACATCGTTGTCGCGGACAACCCGCAGAAAGTTCCGATCTCGCGCGAGGCTGATCCGCAGGACTGGGACGATAGCCTGACGGCAGCGCTGCAAAAGCGGCTGTCGCGCTATGAGGGTGAGAAATTCTATAATCTCGGCGTCTCGGTGGACGCCTATGCGCTGGCCCCTCCGGGCATTCCGCTTGTGCTGTCGCCTAAATCGGCACTGGTGGTGACTGCCACGATCTGGGATGATGCGGCGGGCAAGAAGCTGAACGAAAAAGGTGAACAATTCACCGTATTTGAAGGCATCGACGGGGATACCATGATCGGTTCGGGCCTGACCCGCACCGCTGAAGAGCAGATGGAGAGATTGAGCTATAATGCCGCAAAGCGTATCGAACGCTGGCTCGCCGACCACCCGGAGTGGTTCGGGCTTCCCCCAAAACCGCCGGAGCCTGCTGCTTCGACGAAGTGACACTTGATTTTCCCTTCCATCATAGGTATCTCGCGCCCGATGTAGAACGGGTTCCGCTTCGGGGCCCCCCAATGTTTGAGGCTCTCCGCGATGGCTAAGGCAAAGTTTGAACGTAACAAACCGCACGTAAACATCGGCACGATTGGTCACGTTGACCACGGCAAGACGACGTTGACGGCAGCGATCACGAAATATTTTGGCGATTTCCGCGCCTATGACCAGATCGACGGCGCGCCGGAAGAGAAGGCTCGCGGGATCACGATCTCGACCGCGCACGTGGAATATGAGTCGCCGACCCGCCACTATGCGCACGTCGACTGCCCCGGCCACGCCGACTATGTGAAGAACATGATCACCGGTGCTGCGCAGATGGACGGCGCTATTCTGGTTGTGAACGCTGCTGACGGCCCGATGCCGCAGACGCGCGAGCACATCCTGCTCGGCCGTCAGGTTGGTATCCCGTACATGGTTGTGTACATGAACAAGGTTGACCAGGTTGACGACGAAGAGCTGCTGGAACTGGTGGAAATGGAAATCCGCGAGCTGCTGTCTTCCTACGACTACCCCGGCGACGATATTCCGATCATCCGTGGTTCGGCTCTGCACGCCATGAACGGCACGCAGCCTGAGATTGGCGAAGAGTCGATCAAGGCGCTGATCGCGGCTGTTGACGAGTATATCCCGACTCCGGCGCGCGCTGTTGACCAGCCGTTCCTGATGCCGGTTGAAGACGTGTTCTCGATCTCGGGCCGTGGTACTGTTGCCACCGGTCGTATCGAGCGCGGCGTGATCAAAGTCGGCGAGGAAATGGAAATCGTCGGTATCCGCGACACCAAGAAGACGGTTTGCACGGGCGTTGAAATGTTCCGCAAGCTGCTCGATCAGGGTGAAGCAGGCGATAACGTTGGCCTGTTGCTGCGCGGTGTTGACCGTGAAGGCATCGAGCGTGGTCAGGTTCTGTGCAAGCCGGGTTCGGTTAAGCCGCACACGAAGTTTGAAGCAGAAGCCTATATTCTGACCAAGGAAGAAGGTGGCCGTCACACGCCGTTCTTCGCGAACTACCGTCCGCAGTTCTACTTCCGCACGACCG
>JBFHGI010000051.1:0-8971 GCA_041583175.1 Pseudorhodobacter sp.
ACAATGTCATTGCCAGAGCCACCGTGTATCGTCATGCCGGCAGGGGCAGAGGCGACATAGAGCACATCGTCCCCGCCGCCGCCGCGCACTTCACCCGCGCCTGTGAAAACCGGTCTGTCGCCAGTTAATATGAACCGATCATCTTGATCCGTGAGTTCAACCGTATCGAGCCCGGAGAAGCTTGGGCTTTCATCAACATTAGTGCTATCCTCGGCATCCAGAAGCTCGCGCACCTTTGCAACCTGCGCAGGGCCTTCGAAGTTCGTTTTGAGATAGTTGATGGTCTGCGACTGGTCTGCCTCCCCTATGAATCCGTCACGGAAATAGACCCCCTCTGTGGTCAGGATAGAGTCGCTGGCGCTGCCAAAATCAAGGACTTCGATGCCGCCGCCCAAATTGACGTTGAACGGTTGCCCGCCTGATGCGGAACCGAGGCCCGCAACAACCCGACTTGGGTGGCCATCCAGCGAAAGCGTCTCGGTGCCCGCGACGAGCGTGCTTCCCACTCCGGTTGTCAGAAGATACTGGATGTCATCAATGTTCTGACCGGCAAAAGCTGTCCCTGAAAGACCGGGAGCAAAGGTGATTTCAATCATCCCCCCTGCAACACCACTGATGATTACCGTGTCGTTGCCGCCGCCGCCTAAAACGACGTTATCACCTGCGCCGCCATCAATGATATCATCGCCCCAGTCGCCATCTATATAGTCATCACCATTGCCGCCTGACAAACTGTCATTGCCGCCCTCGCCGAAAATGGTGTCATTGCCATCACCACCATCGATCGTGTCGTCATTGTCTCGGCCGTAGATGGTATCGTTGCCCGCGCCGCCCTGAATGGAATCATTCTCATCGCCGCCATCAATAAAATCATCGCCTTCACCGCCGAGAATGGTATCGGCGCCTTCATTACCCAAAAGGGTATCGTTACCGTCTCCGCCGTCAATTTCATCGTTTCCGAAATTGCCCGTGACGTTATCGTTACCCGCACCGCTATGAAGGGTATCATTGCCGTCATCGCCGTATAGATCGTCGTTGCCTTCGCCGCCCTCTATCAGATCGTGGCCGCCATTCCCTGCAAGTGTGTCGGCACCATCACCACCATAAATGACATCATTCTCCGCGCCGCCATAAATTTCGTCATTATGGAGTCCGCCGTAAACTGTATCGGCACCTTCACCGGCCGCGACATTGTCGTTGCCATCACCACCGAAGATGCTGTCATTACCGGCACGCCCGAAGATATCGTCAATGTCATCATTGCCATAAATCGTGTCGTCGCCATCGCCACCGTCGATAAAGTCGCGTCCACCGTCACCTTGAAGGCTGTCGTTATCTGCACCCCCCATGATGGTGTCATCACCACTGCCACCGAAAATTACATCGTTGCCTTCATCGCCTTCGAGGCTGTCGTTGTCGTCCCCACCGATAATACTATCGTCACCGATACCGCCATAGCCGACATCGTCACCACTGTATCCTATGATCGTGTCATTGCCGTCATTGCCGTAGATCGTGTCATCGCCATCCGCCGAAAGCGCCACACCGCCCACCAAGAAGTCGTCGCCGTCCTGGCCTTCAATGCTGTCGCTGCCCGCACCGCCCCGAATGGTATCGTGTCCGCCTTCTCCATACAGCGTGTCGTCGCCGTCATCACCTTCCAAACTGTCATTATCGTCGCCGCCGCCGATCAGATCGTCGCCGCTTCCCCCGTAAACGGTGTCGTCACCGCTCCCGCCATCAACAATGTCATTGTCATCGCCACCGATGAGACTGTCGTCACCCTCGCCGCCAAAGATGTCATCTTCACCGGCATAACCCAGGATTGTGTCGTTGCCCCCGTCCCCGAATAGACGATCATCACCATCCACCGAAAGAGGCTCCCCCCCAGCGAGAAAATCATCTCCTTCACCGCCTTCTATGCTGTCACTGCCGTCACCCCCGCGCAGGGTATCGGCACCCTCACCGCCGTAAAGCGTGTCATTTCCACTGTCGCCTTCAAGACTGTCTTCGTCATCACCGCCAACGGCGACATCATTGCCTTCGCCGCCAAAAACGATATCGAGACCGCTATAGGCAAGGATGGTGTCATCACCCTCGCCTCCGAAAATCGTATCATTGCCATCGGCAGACAAGGCGATTCCCCCGGCCAGAAAATCGCCGCCTTCGCCGCCGTCAATGCTGTCGCTCCCGGCACCACCTCGAATGGTATCTTCGCCGTCACGGCCAAGAATTGTGTCGTCACCTTCGCCGCCGTCAACCTCATCGTTACCTGCGCCGGCGTTTATGAAGTCGTCGCCCTCTTCCCCCATAACGGAGTCATTTCCGAGGCCGGCGAAAATGTCATCCGCCTCTTCACCACCCAAAATGGTGTCTTCACCGTCTTCGCCATAAAGCACATCCAGCCCGGCCCCGCCGAAGATGCTGTCATTGCCCAGCCAACCATAGACAGTGTCATTGCCATCATCGCCGTAAACCGTGTCATCCCCTTCGCCAGCGGAAATGACGTCTTCACCTTCGTCGCCCAATATGCTGTCGTCGCCCAAACCACCGTCAACCGTGTCGTCACCGTCACCAGCCTCGATGAAGTCATCGCCATCGTCGCCCATGACACTGTCATCACCTATGCCCGCATAGATCGCGTCATTGTCATCGCCACCGTAAAGGGTATCTGCGCCGGCCTCGCCGTTGATATAGTCATTGCCCGTGCCACCAAAAGCGATGTCGTTGCCAAGTCCGGTATGCACCTCGTCGTCACCGCCCTTGGCCAAGACGTAATCACCTGTTCCGCCATCAAAGCTTGGGGCAAGATCAACCATGTCCCCATGGGGGTCGCCAATATAGGACGTGTCGATAAGATCGTTGAAATCGGTCCCTTCGACCACAAAGTCCCGTACCGGAAACCCGAGCTTTTCAATAACCTCCGGGTCTTCGACCAACGCGACAGGCAAACCGGGAATAATGACCCTAGTCGTACCGGGAAATTTTAGAACAGGGTCACCCGTACCATCGCCCACTGTATCAGTAAGTTCGATGTCCGCAGCCGTAACCGGCAGGCCCGCAGCGGTAAGCATACCGCACAAAACGAATTGGTCGCGAATGGAGTAGCTTCCGTCCGGATTCAAAACCGGTGCCATGTATCCGTTCAGTATGATCGTCCCGGCGTTGCCACCGATTTCAATCACATTGTTCCCGCCGCTCAGCACAACCTGTTCAATTTGCGAAAACGAAGCGGTGGCCCCGCCAGCCGAAACCGTGCCAGACCCTGACGTCGCCCCGCAAAGTGAAACGGTCACACCAGAGCTGACCGCAGTCAGATCAAGCGTATCGCTTCCAGCGCCGCCTACGATAGTGTCATTCCCAAACCCGTCTGACAAAACGATCGTATCATCGCCCGTTCCCGCATCGACGGCATCCGCCCCCTGCCCCGGCAGAATGCGGTCATTGCCGGCATCACCAGTGATAGTATCGTCGCCAGTCGTGCCGTTAAGCGTGTCGTTGCCAGAAGTGCCTACGATATCGGTCATAAAAATGTCTCCGGGGCAGGCGCACTTTTCTTAATTCAAATTCATGCGCTCGGAAAATTGGAATGTACTTTTGGAGCGGTAGTGCCGCCCCTGTTCTGGTTGGACGCAACAAATGCGTAACGCGGAGGTACCACGCCGGAAATGGTCGAAAGAAAACGGCAGTTTTCCATATAAAAACTACCGCTTCCCTGTTTCATACCCATGTTCTTTCGGGCTGAAACTGACGAATCAGTGGTTTGAACTGAAGTAGGCCACTGGAGAAGGGAGTGCGCATTCGCAGAGACGGTGCGAATTTGTCGCAGGCTTTCGCCAGACTGGCTTTGCAAACACAAACGCCGCGCACAAATTCCAGAAGCGATTGATTAACCGCAATAGTTACGGATGCCCGGCCGGCTGAAAAATTCACGATACACACTCCAACATATTTCACATTCAAGGAACTACGGAGCAAAAAGAAAGCCGGAAAAAGGCAGCGCCGCAGCTGAGCAGTCAAATCTATTAACAAACCGTAATCCGGATACTTCTCGGCTGTCAAAAAGAAACAACGCCGCGCCATTCGCCCAAGCTTGCAACATGGCCTGTGCTTTCTGAGGATATCAGGGCTATACCGCTGCCAAGCCGACACAGCGGGGCTTAGCATTTGGTTGGCCAAGCAAAGGGGGGCACAGCGACCAGAGTCCGCCGCAACTGAAAGCAACGCCTATCGAAATCGCATCAATTTCCGGCAACGACTTCACCCAGCTCGAAACCTCAAAAGGCAGCTTGTCAATCATCGCAGGGTCACCCAGAATTGCGTTAGCGGGCGGCGCGGACTCATGTCGGGATACCGAACAGTTCGTATCACCAATCACCGTTGCTGACAGCTTGGGAGTCAGCCTTCTGCAGCCGAGGTTTAAAGGAAGTTCCGATGAAATCTGCGTTTTTGACAACCACAATTCTGGCATTCGTCGCGGGTAGTGCGGCGCAAGCCGAAACCTTCACCATTTCATGGTGGGGCTTTAATGGCGAAAAGCTGCAAGCAAACATCGTAGAACCTTTTCAGGAAATCTGCGGCTGCGAAGTGGTCTTTGAAACCGGCAACAATGCTGACCGTCTGGGCAAGCTTCAGTCGCGGGGCGGCAAAGGCGTCGATGTCATCTATCTCAGCGACAGTTTCTCGCAGTTGGGGGTAGAGGCAGGGACGTTCCAAAAGATCGACCGTTCGCGCATCCCGAACATCGAAAACCTGTATGATCTGGCACAAGACCCGCAGGGCGGCTTCGGCCCGGCCTATACCGTCGGGCGCGTTGGCATCGTTTATGACGCGGCCAAAGTACAGCCTTTGACCTCGTGGGGCGACTTGTGGCGCGAGGATCTGAAAGGCATGGTCACCTTGCCTGGAATCACCACAACGGCAGGGCCGATGGTTGTTGTACAAGCCGGCAAACATGCCGGTGTTGACGCCTATGCCGATGCCGAAGGGGCCTTTGGTGCTGTCGCCACCCTCGCGCCGAATTCCGTCAAGAATTACAACACCGGTTCTGAAATGATGAACCTGATCTCCACCGGCGAAGCCGCTGTTGCTATCGCGCAGGATTTCTCTTTTGCCTCCCTCAAGGCCGCTGTGCCGACAATGGAATGGGCCACGCTGGAGGATGCGGATATCGCGACGGTAAACACCATCAACATTCCCACCGGTGCAGAAAATGTTGATCTGGCCTATAAATTCATCGACTTCATCCTGTCGAAAGAGGTGCAGCAAATCAACGCAGAGCAAGGTGTTGATGCCCCAGTGAACACGCAGGTCGAACTGACACCGGAACAGGCCGCGATCTGGACCTACGGCGCGGAAAATATCGCCAAGCTGAACCGGATCGACTATGTCAAAATGAACGCCTCCAAGGCTGACTGGATCGAACGCTGGAATGAACTGTTTGGCGGCTAAGCTAACCGCCTGCTTTTTACAGGGGCATCGCGCTTTGATGCCCCTGTAAAGCCGCTCCAAAGGAAGACCAATGTCGAACCGTCTGCTCGCCTGGGGACTTGCTGCCCCTGCAACATTGCTGGTCGCAGTTTTTCTGGGACTGCCCGTGCTGTCTACGCTGGCCATGACGTTCGGCGATGCAAAAGGCCCATTTGCAACCTATGCCGCCTTTTTCAACAGTGGCTTCCGGCGCACGGTGCTGTGGCGCACGATGGAGGTGGCAGTTCTGACCACGATCCTTTCTGTCGCCATCGGGTTCGTAGTGGCTTGGGTTGTGGCGCGTGCGCCCTCACGACTGAAAAGCCTGTTGATCATCGCAGCGGTATTTCCCCTGCTGACGGGCGTTGTCGTGCGGTCATTTGCGTGGCTTGTCATCCTTGGCAAGAACGGCATCCTCAACAGTTTCCTTCTGTGGGTCGGGGCCATCTCCGAACCGCTGACGATGCTGTACACCCAAGGCGCGGTGATCGTGGCGATGGTCTACCTGTTCGTGCCGCTGATGATCCTGACACTTGTCGGAGTGCTGGAGGGCATACCCGAAGATCTGACCGATGCTGCCGCCTCGCTTGGCGCAACCCCGACAGCGGCGTTCCGGCAGGTTGTGCTGCCTATGGCCGTGCCGGGATTGATTGTGGGCGCAGTTCTGGTTTTCACCGGATCGTTCACCTCCTACGCAACCCCGCAGCTTTTGGGAGGCGAGCGGCAAATGATGATGGGCACCTTCCTTTATCAACGGGCGATGGTAACATTTGACTGGCTCGGGGCCTCGACGATTGCAGCGGTGATGGTTGTAGTGACACTTGCCACTGTGTTGGTGATGTCGCGCCTTGCGCGCAAACTGAACCCCGTGGCAGGGTGACGCGATGAAGCGCAAAACACACCCCGCCCTGATCGCCTTTGCCGTGCTGACCTTTGCCTTCCTGCTGGGCCCACTGGTCGTGATTTTGGGTGCGGCGGTTTCGGATACACCCTTCCTGACCTTTCCACCGCAAGGGCTGACTCTCGGCTGGTTTCAGAATATTTTTGAGATTTCCGCCTTTACGCGCACGATGGGCACTTCTTTCATGCTGGCCGTGGCAGGCACCACCCTGTCCATGCTGATCGGCATTCCCGCCGCTTATGCAATGGCACGCTACCGCGTTGTGTTGCCCGCGTTTCTCAGCAATGTCTTCGTGCTGCCGATCCTGATCCCCGAGATCGTTTTGGGCTTCTCGCTCATGCGGTCACTTGCCTCCGGCCTCGGCACCCCGATTATCGCGACCTTGCTTATCGGGCATGCGCTGCTGGTGCTGCCCTATTGCGTGCGGGTCGTAGGGGCCTCGCTCAACAATTTCGACTTCTCGATAGAGGAGGCCGCCGTGTCCTTGGGCTGCCCGCGCTGGCGGGCATTTCTGACGGTGGTCCTTCCCAATATTCGCGCAGGTATCATCGCGGGTTTCATCCTCGCCTTCATCACCTCACTCAATGATGTCTCGATCTCGATCTTTCTGACGGGGCCGGGCGTCTCCACCCTTCCGATCCAGCTTTTGGCGCATATGGAGCAGTTCTTTGACCCCACAATCGCGGCGGTCTCTGTCTTGCTGATGGGCGTCACAGTGGCCGTCATGGCCGTGGTGGAGCGGACCTTAGGCCTCACATTCCTGACAAAATGACAGTATCCCTCTCACTCGAAAATATCACGGCCCATTATGGCACCACCAAAGTGCTGGAGGATCTGTCGCTGCATATCGCAGAGGGGGAACTGGTCTCGCTTCTCGGCTCCTCCGGCTGTGGCAAGACGACGACTTTGCGGCTGGTCGCAGGGTTTCTGGAGCCGACCGCCGGCACTATTCGGTTGGGTGACCGCGATCTGACCCGCCTGCCCGCGCACGCCCGTAATATTGGGTTGGTTTTTCAAACCTATGCCCTGTTCCCGCATCTGTCGGTGCGCGACAATGTGGGCTTCGGGTTAAAACAACGTGGCATCAACGGGGCCGCGCGGGCAAAACGGGTTGACGAAATGATCGCCAAAGTCGGGCTGGGCAGCTTGGCTGATCGCCACCCCGCCAACCTGTCGGGGGGGCAACGCCAGCGGGTGGCCCTTGCCCGCGCCTTGGTCATCGACCCGCCCTTGCTGATGTTTGATGAACCGCTGTCAAACCTCGATGCCAAACTGCGCGTTGATATGCGGGTCGAAATCCGCCGGCTTCAACAAGCGAATGGCACCACTGCCCTTTATGTGACGCATGATCAGGAAGAGGCGTTCTCTATCTCGGATCGCGTCGCGATCATGAACGCAGGACGCATCATGCAGCTTGATCGCCCCGAAGTGCTTTATTCGCGCCCCGCGAACGCCTTTGTCGCGGATTTCGTCGGGTTCGAGAATATGATCGAAATGCGGGCCGTTGCCGAAGCTGGCAATGCCGTCCGCGCGGAGATCAAGGGTGGCGGGTTTATCGAGCTTGCCAAGGACAAATTTACTGTCCCGTCCAAAGACTTCCTGTTTGCCACCCGCGCAGATGGCCTTTTGGTGTCGCACGAAGGTCAGGGCATCGCCTGCGCGCTTGGGCTGCGCACCTATATTGGCCGGGCCTACCAGTATCATTGCGACACCTCGGCTGGCCCGCTCATCGCCAACGGCCCTCTGACCCAGCCTTTTAAGTCAGGCATGAATGCCGTTCTGGTCCCGCAACCCGAACAATGTTGCCTGCTGCCGAAAGAAAGCTGATGCCGACCCTCGCTAATGCCCGAATTCTGACAATGGATGCGGCGCTGACCGATATTGAGCGCGGGTGGATCAGCATTGACGGCGATCGGATTACCGGCTTGGGCGCGGGTGACCCGCCCGATGGCCCTGCGGAAGATATGGGCGGCGATCTTGTTATGCCGGGCATGGTCAACCCGCATTGCCACATGCCGATGACCTTGTTTCGCGGCTTGGGCGAAGACGTGGACGACCGCCTGTTCCGCTATATCCTGCCGCTGGAACGCTCGCTAATCACGGCCGAGGTTGTGGAAATCGGCGCAAGACTGGCGGCGGTTGAACTGATCCGCGGCGGCGTGACGACCGTTGCCGATATGTATTATTTCGAGGACCGCATTGGGGCTGTCCTCGACCAATCGGGGCTGCGAGGCGTTGTCGGGCAAACGCTTGCAACCTTCGCGCCCCCCGATCACGCCACGATAGACGAAGGGTTTGCACGGTTAGCGGCGCTGACGGAAACCTACCGCGCCCACCCCCGCATCACGCCATCAGCCGCTCCCCATGCGCCCTATTCAACGGGAATGGCGGTACTGGAACGGGTCGCGGAATGGTCTGCCGCGCATCCTGATCTGCCAGTTCAGATGCATCTGGCCGAAACAGAGCCAGAACTGGCCTGGGCGCAAGACAATCATAGGTGCTCGACAGTCGAGGTGGCAAACCGCGCAGGCCTGCTAACGCCCGCTTTGATTGCCGCACATATGATGTACCCGACCGAGGCTGACATGGATCTTTTCGCCG
>JBFHGI010000052.1:0-8921 GCA_041583175.1 Pseudorhodobacter sp.
CGCGCCGAGGCATCGCGCCCCGCCATGAAATAGGCCCGCCCCAGTTCCAAGCGAACCGCCGCATCATCCGGTGCAAGGATCACCAGCTTTTCCAACAGCAGAACCGCCGCAGCAAACCGCTTTTGCTGGATCTCGACCACCGCCAGTGCCCAAAGCGCGCGACCCTGATCTTGCGCTGTGGCGGGCACAAAGCCGCGCAGAACCGCTGCGGCGCGCTGCGGATCTTGGGCGCGCAAGGCGGCTTCGGCCTCGTCCAGCGCCCCCGCCTGCCCCATTCCGGCGCAGGCGAGACCCAGAAAGGCTGCAATCAAGAAAGGCCCGAGGGAAGTCCGTCGCATATGATTTCCTTTTCAGAATGAGGCAGGGGCACAAACCGGCCCCTGCCGGGGACCACCCGGAAGGTGGCCGCGGCTTACTTCTGGTCCAGATAGAAATAGCCTTCGGTGCTGGTCATCTCTGGCGTGGCAGCACTGCCGGGCGCATGGGTCAGAAGGCTTGCCGGACCATGGGCACCTGTGCCGCCCGGACCCGTGAAACTGCCCCCCGTCGACAAAAGCGCCTCGGAGGCGGCGTGACCCCCTGCCTCTGTCATGTCCAACTCGCCCCCGTAATAGACGCTGATCGCGCCGGTGCGTGTCGTGACCGAACCCACCACGGGAACGCCGGTGATCGTCTGCTCGGTGCTGGCGGCAACCGCCGATAATTCCCCGATGCCTGCGGTCAGCGTTCCGGGAATGGCGACATCGGTGCCATCCTTATCCAGAACGAAATTCCCCGCTGTACCGGTAACGTTATCGCCAAAGGTATCGGGATCGGAATTGGCAGGCTGGAACGCCACCGTCAGGTCCAGATCGCCCGTCATCTTGCCCGGCATACTGCCATCGGACTTGCGCAGATCAACCTGCACCTGTCCGGTATAGGACGCAGTGCCAGAGGTCCGCATGTCACTGGTGGGGATTTTGCCTTGGGCCTCGCTCAGGTTCGCGGCAAAACTTGCGGTACCACCGCCGCCTCCGCCGCCACCGCCGCCGGCAACGCCGCCCCCACCACTGCCAAGGCAGGCCGAGAGCGAAAGCACAGCTGCTATCGCCGCCAGACTGCGGATGGTTTTCCTATGGTTCATGATCTTCCCTTTCAAATATCGATATTGCGATTCTGCGGCAAAGCCAGCGCAGGCTCCGCCACGGCCAAAGGCTTATGCCCTTGTTTTCAAGGGTCAAATGACAAACCGAACGTGACAGGATTTGTCATCTGCCACTATTTCCGCGCCAGAATACGGTCTTCAATCTGCCCGTTTTTTAGGCAAATCCCGTCCCTGCACGCGCGCAAAGGCACTGGACCAAAGCCGCTGTTCGCGCTAACAATCGCGCAGGAATTCATAGTCCCCTGGGCGCTGTGCCGCCCGCGATTGGACCTCAGACAAGGATGTATTGCGCCATGACCCCAGCCGAACAATCCCGCCGCGCGCTCGAGATTTGCATGTTGGCCCCGGTCGTGCCGGTGTTGGTGGTAGAAGATGCCGCCAAAGCGGCGAAACTGGCGACCGCCCTTGTCGCAGGTGGTTTGCCTGCGCTGGAGGTGACCCTGCGCACCCCTGCTGCCCTTGATGTGATCCGCGCCATGGCCGATGTGCCCGGCGGCGTTGTCGGGGCCGGAACGCTCCTGACCCGCGATGACGTAAAGGCCGCGAAAGAGGCAGGCGCGAAATTTGGTGTCTCGCCGGGCGCCACGCCCAAGTTGCTGGACGCCTGCGCCGAGTTCGAGTTACCGCTTCTGCCCGGTGCGGCCACCGCGACCGAGGTGATGACGCTATTGGAACTCGGCTACACCGTGCAGAAATTCTTTCCCGCCGAAGCTTCGGGCGGTGCGCCCGCGCTCAAAGGTATCGGTGCGCCGATCCCGCAGGTGAAATTCTGCCCGACCGGCGGCATCAGCCTGAAAAACGCCAATGACTACCTGAAATTGCCGAATGTCCTGTGTGTCGGCGGTTCCTGGGTGGCGCCGGTTGACCGGATGGCCGCAGATGATTGGGACGCAATCACGGAACTGGCCTCCGAGGCGTCCCGCCTGCGCTAAGCCGCGCTGCCCCGTCAGCCTTGTGGCACCCGCGCGGCGCGCCCGCCCCGCCGCCGCGGATTGGCAGGCGCGCTCAGCGCCGCCTCCAGGACACCGTTCATCGGATGATCGGGCGCGTTCGATGCATAGACGGCCAGCAAATGCCGCAAGGCAGGGCCGGTTTCGGCATCAACCGGCAGGCTAAGCGCCCAATCCATAAAAATGGACCGGCATTCACCCAAGGTAATGCCTTCGATCCGGTAGCTTTCGCGGATCAGCCCCTTGGGGTCTGCTGACGTCAAATCCATTGTCCCGGCCCTTCCTGCTACGCTGCCAAAAGGCGCGAGATAATCGCCTCGGCTGCGGCCAAAGCCCCGGATAGCCTCGCGTTCAACGCATCCGTGCTCTCTTGCCCCGTTTCGCGCAGCAAGAATGCACAGCCGCCAATGCCCAGCTTGTCGATATCCAAGGCCTTATCCGTCAGCAAACGCGATGCCGCCTGCAACCGCCAGCATAGCCTGTAGGCTTCCAGCACGGCCTGCTCATCCGATTGCGACAGGAATTGCCGTTTTACGCCGGCCCGCAACTGCGCCTCGACCCGCCGCGCGGGATCTCCGGCGCGCAGGGCCGCAGTTTGGGCCAGAAGCTCGATATCCATCAAACGGCCCGCGCCGTTCTTGGCGTCCCAAGGCCCGCTGGCCGGTTTGGCACTGGCCAGCCGCGCGCGCATATCGGCCACATCTGCCAGCACGGTTTCGCCATCGGCCTTGGCGGCCAGCACCTCGCGCCGCAGCCCCTCGAACTCGGCCCGCAGATCGGCATTGCCCGCCAGCGGCCGCGCGCGGGTCAGGGCGAGATGCTCCCACGTCCAGGCCTCGGTCAGTTGGTAATCCCTGAAGGAATGGATGGAGGTCGCCACCGGCCCCTGCCGCCCCGAAGGCCGCAACCGCATATCCACCTCGTAAAGCCGGCCTTCGGGCATCTGCGCCGTGACCGCTGTCACCATCGCCTGCGTCAGCCGCGCGAAATAGGGGCGGATGGCCAGCGGTTTCTTGCCCTCGCTGCTTTCCATCCCTTCGGCATCATAGATCACGATCAGATCAAGGTCAGAGCCCGCATTCAACCGCCCTGCCCCAAGGCTGCCCATGCCCAGCAAAATCGCACCACGCCCCGGCGGCGGTCCATATTTGCGCGCAAATTCCGCTTCCACCACCGGCCAGATGGCGGCGAGGGTCGCCTCGGCCAGATCGGCATATTGCTTGCCCGCCTCGAAGGCATCGATCAAGCCGCGCAGATGGTGGACGCCGATGCGGAAATGCCATTCCTTCATCCAGCGGCGGGCGGCATCCAGCTTGCGCTCATAATCCGGAATTTCGGACAGGGTATCGGCCAGCCCGATCGTCAACTCCGGCAAGCTGGGCCAAGCGGCAAAGAAACTGCCGCCGATCACCGCATCCAGCACCCCCCCGTTGCGCGACAGATAAAGCGCGAGCGCAGGCGACGTGGCCGCAATATCCACAATCAGATCAACCAACTGCGGGTTCGCCTCGAACAAGGAAAATATCTGCACCCCCGCAGGCAGCCCTGCCAGAAACCCGTCAAAGGCAATCAGCGCCTCATCCGGGTTGGCGGCGCGTTGCAGGCGTTTCAGCAAGCCGGGCCGCACACGGCGGAAAATCGTGCCCGCGCGTTCGGACCGCAAGGCGGGGTAGCTATCCCAGCCGCGCACGATGTCGCGGGCGCTGTCTGACAACTCCGGCCCTTCCTCTGCTGCACCAGGGGCAAAGAAGCCTTCGGTCAGATGGTCGGTGCGTTCCAGCCGTTCTATCAGGGCGGCCCGGAACGCCGCTTCATCCGCCTCACCACAGAACATCGCGATGCGGGCAACACCTTCGGTACTAGTTGGCATGTCATGGGTCTGCGCGTCATGCACCATTTGCAAGCGATGCTCGATTTCGCGATGCGCGCGGTAGAGCGTGGTCAGTTCCTCCGCCACCTCTGATGGTATCCAACCCTTTTCCGCCAAAGCCGCAAGGCTCGAAACAGTTTCGCGCCCGCGCAAATCGGGGTCACGCCCGCCCGCAATCAACTGACGGGTCTGGGTGAAAAACTCGATCTCGCGAATGCCCCCCACGCCCAGCTTCATGTTATGGCCTTCAACGGTCACAGGCCCGTGCAACCCGCGGTGGTCGCGGATGCGCAGGCGCATATCATGCGCGTCCTGAATGGCGGCAAAATCCAGATGCTTGCGCCAGACAAATGGCGTCAGCGTCTTGATAAACCGCTCCCCCGCCGCGATGTCACCGGCGCAGGGCCGCGCCTTGATCCAGGCCGCGCGCTCCCATGTGCGGCCAACGCTTTCGTAATAGCTTTCCGCCGCCGCGAAAGACAGGCACACCGGCGTCACCGCCGCATCGGGGCGCAAGCGCAGATCGGTGCGGAACACATAGCCTTCTGCAGTGCGGTCGCCCACCAAAGCCGCCATCTTGCGCGTCACGCGGATCAGCGCGCTGCGCACCTCGGCGGCGCTGTCGGGATAGCGGCTTTCATCAAACAGGCATATCAGGTCGATGTCGGACGAATAGTTCAACTCCCGCGCGCCCATCTTGCCCATGGCAAAGACCACCATCCCCGCCGCCGTTTCCGCATCCTCGGCCACCGCACCGGGGATCTTGCCGCGCCGGATTTCCTCGGCGACCAACCGTTTCAACGACAGGTCCACCGCGCGGTCGGCCAGATCGGTCAGCGCCCCTGTCACAGCCTCCAGCGGCCAGACGCCTGCCAGATCGGCCAAGCCCGCCAGCACCGCAACCCGCCGCTTGGCCTGCCGCAACCCTGCGCCCAAAGCATCCAGCGACAAGGCTTCCAGCGCCGCCAGTTCCGCTGCCAGTGCCTCTTCCGGCGCCAGGTGCAAAGCCGCGCGCAGCCATTCGCCTTCGCGCTGCATCAGATCGGCCAGAAACGGGCTACACCCCGCCGCCCCGGTCAGAACCTCGGTCAATCCGGGGTCGATACCTTCGAACGCAGCCGCAGCCTCCGCCCCGGCAACAGGGTCGAAAGGCAGGGGTTTGCGGGTGATGCGGGGGGCGAAACTTTGATGCGACATAGGCCGCAGAATGACGAGCGCACGCGGCAGGGTCAATCGGGGCTGAGCGTGAAAGCAGCGATTTCATGCGAAATCCCCAAACATCATCGGCCACAGAGCGCACCAATTAAACCGATACAAATCAACGCACTACCAATCCGTTTCGTTTATTACCCGCAAAAATGTAAATTTCTTTAACATAAAGGCTTGAAAAGCGCGTGGCGCATGGCAATCTTGGTAATGTGAAACGAATAAACATAGCCCTGAAACGCCACCCTGAAAACGGAGAGACCACAATGTACGACACATCGACCCACTCTATGCCCAGCGGCATCACAAGCTGGCCTCGCCGCGTTGAAGGCTGGCTGGACGACCGTGGCAAAGGCGCATGGATCGCCGCCATGGTGCTGGGTTTCATCTTTGTCTGGCCCGTCGGCCTTGCCCTTCTTGCCTATATGATCTGGAGTAAACGCATGTTCAACCGTTCCGCCTGCCGCTCTCGCCGCCATTCGCATGGCGATTGGAAAACCGCCTCCACCGGCAACTCGGCCTTTGATGCCTACCGCACCGAGACCATCCGCCGTCTGGAAGAGGAACAAGAAGCATTCGAAGCCTTCCTGAAGCGTCTGCGCGATGCCAAGGACAAGCAGGAATTCGACGCTTTCATGGATGAGCGTGTGAAAAGCAACAAGGCAGAAGACGCTGCCAAAGACGTCTCGGCCTATTGATACAACACTTCGGGCGGCCCATCTAAAGGGTCGCCCTTACCCTTCGAGGACCCTTGGAATGATCTATGCAAACGCCCTGCCCGACCCTGAATACAATGCGGAATTCTATGAAGGCGTCACCGCAAAGCGTGGCGTCGCATGGGTCATCGACACGGTTCTGACCATGATCCTGACCGCGATCATCGTACCCTTCACCGCCTTCACCGCGCTGTTCTTCCTGCCGGTATTGTTTGTCGTAGTGAACGCGGTCTACCGCTGGGTCACGATCAGCAGCGCCTCTGCCACCTTGGGGATGCGCATGACGGCGATCGAGTTCCGCCGCGCAGACGGGCAAGTGTTCGACGCAGGCACCGCCTTCATCCACACCTTGGGCTATCTGGTCAGCGCCAGCATGGTTCTGCCGCAGGTGCTTTCCGTTGGCATGATGATGCTTAGCCCACGCGGCCAGGGCCTGACCGATACCGTTCTGGGCAGCGTCGCGATCAACCGCAGCGCGCGTTACTGAACCCGACGCAGGGCGGCACGATAATGGTGCCGCCCGAAAAACGGCCGATTTGCGCTTTTCCACCCGAAACCCGTGCAGTCTTTCCTTGGCGCGAGCGGATGCGCTTGCTAACCTACCCCGAATTCACAAGATTTCGGACCTAGATGCGACACACTCTTCCTCTCGCCCCGCAGTTCTATGTGACCGCGCCACAGCCCTGCCCCTATCTGGAAAACCGGATGGAGCGGAAGCTGTTCACGGCGCTGCAAGGGGAGCATGCGCAAAAGCTGAATGACTCGCTGTCAAAGCAAGGGTTCCGGCGCTCGCAGAATGTGCTTTACCGTCCGTCTTGTGCCGAATGCTCGGCCTGTCTGTCAGCCCGTATCCGGGTGGCCGATTTCACACCCTCACGCACCCAGCGCAAGGTTTTGCGGCGGAACGCGGCCCTGAAGCGCAATGCGACCAGCCCCTGGGCCACCGAGGACCAGTTCGCCCTGTTCCGCCGCTACCTCGATTTTCGCCACGCGACCGGCGGCATGGCCGATATGGACATCTTCGAATTCGCCGCGATGATCGAGGAAACCCCGATCCGCAGCCGCGTTATCGAATATTCCGAAACCGAAGGGCGCGGCCCGTCCGACCTTTCCGCCGTCAGCCTCACCGATGTGTTCGATGACGGGCTGAGCATGGTCTATTCCTTCTACGACCCCGATCTGACCGCGCGTTCTTTGGGCACCTTCCTGATCCTCGACCATATCGAGATCGCGCGCGCGGCGGGTCTGCCCTTCGTCTATCTCGGCTATTGGGTGCCGGGCAGCAAGAAAATGGGCTATAAAGCCGGGTTTTCGGGGCTGGAGATCTACAAGGCAGGCCGCTGGCAACCCATCGGTGACCCGCAAGACCACCGCGTCGAATTGCACCCCCTGTCGGTAGACCCGATTGCCGAGCAGGTCGCCCGCATCAACCTTCCCGATGGACGCAGCCCGAAAGAGCAGCCGACCGACATGCCTGCCCCCCCGATAAGCCGGTGAGCCAGTCGATCACCGCCCTCGCCCTCGTGGTGCCGGATTATGATGCCGCCATCCGCTTTTATGTGGATGTCATGGGTTTTGATCTGGCCGAAGATATCGATCAGGGCCGCAAGCGCTGGGTGCGGGTCGCCCCGCCCGGTGGCAACGGCGCCTCGCTCATCCTCGCGCGGGCCGAGACGCGGCAACAGAACCGCCGCATCGGCGATCAAGCCGGCGGCCGCGTGTTCCTGTTTCTCGAAACCGACGATTTTGACCGTGACCACGCCCGGATGCTGGCCGCAGGCGTGCATTTCGAAGAGGACCCGCGGCAGGAGCCTTATGGCAAGGTCGCCGTCTGGCGCGACCCCTTCGGCAATCGCTGGGATCTGCTGGAGCGCATCCAGCCCTCCGCTTGAAATTTCCGTGGCAAGTCGCGCCCTGAACCGCTAGCGTTAACCTTGTTTTAAGCGCGCTGGCACAGGATGCCGGAACCGGCGCGCAGGATTGAGAGGTCGCTATGTTTCCCCTACGCTATACCCCGCTGGCATTGGCAATTATGGCCATCCCGCTCGGCGTGACCGTCTGGATCTATCATCCGAACTGGGGCGCGCTGCTGACCATTTTCGCTCTGGGCTTCACGGTCCTCGGCTTGTTCGACCTGACGCAACTCCACAGTTCCGTGCTGCGCAACTATCCGATTTCGGCGCGCATGCGGTTTTTGCTGGAAACCTTCCGCCCCGAAATCCGGCAGTATTTCGTCGAAAGCGATCAGGATGAAACCCCGTTTTCCCGCGAACAGCGCGCGCTGGTCTATCGCCGCGCCAAGGGCATCGACGGGCTGCGCCCCTTCGGCACTTTGCTGGATGTTGAAAAGCTGGGGCATGAATGGATCAACCATTCCATGAAGCCCTCCCACCTGCCCAGCAAGGATTTCCGCGTGACGATCGGCGGCGCCGCCTGCACGCAACCCTATGAGGCCTCTGTCCTGAATATCTCCGGCATGTCCTACGGCGCGCTGTCACCCACCGCGATCGAGGCGTTGAACAAAGGCGCAGCCCTTGGCGGCTTCAGCCATACCACCGGCGAAGGCTCCATCTCACGTTTTCATCGCGCGGGCGGCGGCGATCTCGTCTGGCAAATCGGCTCCGGCTATTTCGGTTGCCGTAACCCTGATGGCAGCTTTTCCGAAGACCGCTTTGCGGAAAACGCAGGTTCCGATCAGGTCAAGATGATCGAGGTCAAGCTGAGTCAGGGTGCAAAACCCGGCCATGGCGGCATCCTCCCCGGTGCCAAGGTGACCGAGGCGATTGCCGAGGCGCGCGGCGTCAAGGTGGGTGAGGATTGCATCAGCCCCTCCTCCCATTCCGCCTTCTCCACCCCGTTGGAGCTTTGCGCCTTTCTGCAACGGCTGCGTGAGTTGTCGGGCGGCAAGCCAGTGGGGCTGAAATTCTGCGTCGGCCATCCGTGGGAATGGTTCGCGCTGGCCAAGGCCTTTGCGCAAACCGGACAATCCCCTGATTTCATTACGATTGACGGGGCCGAAGGCGGCACCGGCGCCG
>JBFHGI010000053.1:0-8910 GCA_041583175.1 Pseudorhodobacter sp.
GGTGATGTTGCGATCATTCTTTCCGCAAGCGGCACCACCCCCTATGCGCTGGCCGTGGCGAAAGCCGCGCGGGCCAAGGGGGCGCGCACGATCGCAATTGCCAATACCGCAGGCTCGACCTTGTTGGGCATGGCCGATATTGCGATTTGCCTGCCCACCGCGCCCGAAGTCATTGCAGGCTCCACCCGTTTGGGGGCGGGAACGGCCCAAAAGATCGCCCTCAACATGATCTCGACGCTGGTGGGTGTGTTGCTGGGCCATGTGCATGACGGGTTGATGGTGAACCTGCATCCTGACAACATCAAACTGCGCAAACGCGCCGCAGGTATTGTGATGCAGATCAGCGGCGCGTCAGAAGCGCAGGCCGAAACCGCACTGACCGCGTCGAACTATGATACGAAGAAAGCCGTCCTGATTGCCTCTGGCGCCAGCGCAGACCGCGCAACGTCACTTTTGACAACGCATCGGCAACGATTGCGCCCCTGCCTTGCGGCACTGCGTTCCGAATAAGAAACAACCAAATATCCATAACAGGGAGACTATGATGACATCTAAAACACTCAAAACCATGCTTCTCGCTTCCACGCTTCTGGGCGGCACCGCCGCTTGGGCGCAGGATGTGACGCTGACCATTGAAAGCTGGCGCAACGATGACCTTGCGATCTGGCAAGACCAGATCATTCCTGCCTTTGAAGCTGCAAATCCCGGTATCAAGGTCAAGTTCACCCCCTCCGCCCCCGCAGAATATAACGCTGTGCTGAACTCCAAGCTGGATGCAGGCTCGGCTGGCGACCTGATCACCTGCCGCCCGTTCGATGCCTCTTTGGCGCTGTATGAGGCAGGCCATCTGGCCGATTTGTCCGACCTTGAAGGCATGAAGAACTTTTCCGATGCGGCCAAAGCGGGCTGGGTGACAGATGACGGCTCGGCGGCGTTCTGCGTGCCGATGGCCTCGGTGATCCACGGCTTTATCTACAACAAGGAGGCTTTCGCCGAATTGGGGCTGGAAGTTCCGGCGACCGAGGCGGATTTCTTTGCCGTCCTCGACAAGATCAAGGAAGACGGCAGCTACATTCCGATGGCGATGGGCACCAATGACCAGTGGGAAGCCGCCACGATGGGCTATAACAACATCGGCCCGAACTACTGGAAAGGCGAAGAAGGCCGCCTTGCGCTGATCAAAGGCGAGCAGAAGCTGACCGATGAAGCATGGGTTGCACCGTTCCGCCAGTTGGCGAAGTGGAAGGATTATCTGGGCGACGGGTTTGAAGCGCAGACCTATCCCGACAGCCAGAATATCTTTACCCTTGGCCGCGCGGCGATTTACCCTGCCGGTTCGTGGGAAATCAGCGGTTTCAACGGCTTGGCCGATTTCGAGATGGGCGCTTTTGCCCCGCCGGTGCAAGCCGCAGGAGACAAGTGCTATATCTCGGACCATACCGATATCGCGATTGGTATGAACGCCAAGGGGCCGAACACCGAAGCGGCCAAAACCTTCCTGAACTGGGTCGGCTCGGAAGAGTTCGCGAAGATCTACGCCAATGCTCTGCCGGGGTTCTTCTCGTTGTCCAACCATGACATCGCGATGGAAGACCCGTTGGCGCAGGAATTCGTAAGCTGGCGCGGCAAGTGCGAAAGCACCATCCGCTCCACCTATCAGATCCTGTCGCGCGGCACGCCGAACCTTGAGAACGAGACATGGAATGCCTCGGCAGCCGTGATCAAAGGAGCGGAAACACCGGAAGACGCGGGCAAGCGCCTGCAAGAGGGTCTGGCAAGCTGGTACGAACCGCAGAAGTAAGCGGTCTTTGGCCTCGGGCGTTGATCTGCCCGAGGCCATTTCTATTCCCCCTCCCCCACCCTGTCAGGAAGGACCTGCCGATGCCGCGCCCTGCCCAAAATGCCACGGCCAAACCGGCCCGCAGATGGCATATCGCTGTGTTTCTGGCCCCTGCGGTGCTGGTTTATACGGCAGTGATGATCTATCCGCTGTTCAACACGCTGCGCCTTGCGCTGTATACCAGCGTGGAGCGAGAGCGGGTTTTCGTGGGGCTGGACAACTTCCGCACCCTGTTCGGCGATGCTTTCTGGTCGGATCAGTTCTGGAATGCTCTGGGCAATAACTTCTGGTTCTTTGTGGTGCATATGCTGGTGCAGAACCCGATCGGGGTGGCGCTGGCGGCGATCCTCTCCTCACCGCGCCTGCGCTTTGCGGCGCTCTACCGCTCGGCCATTTTTATCCCGACCATTCTGTCTTTCGTCATCGTGGGCTTCGCCTGGAAACTGATCCTGTCGCCGATCTGGGGCATCGCACCGGGGATGCTGGATGCGGTGGGGCTGAAATTCCTCTATGCGCCGTGGCTTGGCAAAGAGGAATATGCCCTGACCGCGCTGTCGCTTGTGTCTGTCTGGCAGTTCGTGGGCATCCCGATGATGCTGATCTATGCGGCGCTGCTCTCCATCCCCGAAGAGGTGCTGGAGGCGGGCGAATGTGACGGTATTACCGGCATGGCAGCATTCTGGAAGATCAAGCTGCCGCTGATCCTGCCCTCTATCGGCATCATCTCTATCCTGACATTTGTGGCGAATTTCAATGCCTTCGACCTGATCTATGCCGCCCAAGGCGCGCTGGCAGGGCCGGATTTCAGCACCGACATTCTGGGGACGTTCATGTACCGCACCTTCTTTGGCTTCCAGTTGCAACTGGGTGACCCGCATATGGGGTCGGCAATTGCCAGCGGCATGTTCGGGATCATCCTGATCGGGGTGTGCCTGTATCTGTTCGGTATCCAGCGCCGCCTGCGCAGCTATCAGTTCTGAAGGAGGGATAGGATGCAAACCGCCCGTTTCTCGCTTCGGTCTACCATCGCTGCCCATGCCGTGCTGCTGACCTATGTGGTCATCGCGCTGTTTCCGGTTGTGGTCATCATCATCAACAGCTTCAAAACCCGGAAGGCGATTTTCCGTGACCCGCTGGGCCTGCCCGATGCCGAAAGCTTCTCGCTGATCGGATATGAGACTGTGCTGAAGCAGGGGGATTTTTTCCTCTATTTCCAGAATTCGATGATCGTGACCGTGGTGTCGCTGTTTTTCATCCTGCTGTTCGGAGCGATGGCGGCCTTTGCGCTGGCGGAATACCGGTTCAAGGGCAACACACTCATGGGGCTGTATCTGGCGCTGGGGATCATGATCCCGATCCGAATCGGCACAGTCGCCATTCTGGAATTGATGGTGCAAACGGGGCTGGTGAATACGCTTTGGGCGCTGATCCTGGTTTATACCGCGCAGGGCTTGCCCTTGGCCGTGTTCATCCTGTCGGAGTTCATGAAAGGTGTTTCGGACGACTTGAAGAATGCCGGTCGCATCGACGGGCTGTCGGAATATGCGATCTTCTTCCGCCTCGTGCTGCCCTTGGTGCGCCCCGCGATGGCGACGGTGGCCGTGTTCAACATGATCCCGATCTGGAATGATCTGTGGTTTCCATTGATCCTTGCTCCGGCCGAAGAAACCAAAACGCTGACACTCGGGAGCCAGGTGTTCATCGGGCAATTCGTGACCGATTGGAATGCCGTGCTTTCGGCACTGTCGCTCGCCATCATTCCGGTGCTGGTGCTTTACGTCATCTTTTCGCGGCAGTTGATCCGCGGCATCACCTCGGGGGCTGTGAAATGAGGGTTCTGATTGCGGGGCTCGGGAATATGGGGCTTTCCCATGCACTGGCCCATCACCACCATGACGGCGCGCAGATCGTGGGGTTGGTCAACCGGTCCGGCACGGTGGCGCATGCCGAATTGCAGGGCTATCCGGTCTTTACCGATTTCCATGCGGCCCTGGCCGAAACCAAGCCGGAGATTGTGGTCATCGCCACCTATTCCGACAGCCATGCCGATTATGCCGTGGCCGCGATGGAAGCAGGAGCGCATGTGTTCGTGGAAAAACCGCTGGCCACGACTGTCGCCGATGCGCTGCGGGTGGTGGACTGCGCCAAGCGGCTGAACCGCAAGCTGGTGGTGGGCTACATCCTGCGGCATCACCCCTCCTGGGTGCGGCTGATTGCAGAGGCGCGGGCCTTGGGCGGGCCCTATGTGTTCCGCCTCAACCTCAACCAGCAATCCGACGGGCCGACATGGGAAACCCATAAGGCGCTGATGCAGACCACCTCGCCGCTGGTGGATTGCGGGGTGCATTATGTCGATGTGATGTGCCAGATTACCGATGCCCGCCCCTTGCGCGTGCATGGCATGGGGTTGCGCCTGTCGGATGAAATCGGCCCTGATATGTATAATTACGGCCAGTTCCAGGTGATGTTCAGCGATGGCTCGGCAGGCTGGTATGAGGCGGGCTGGGGCCCGATGATGTCGGAAACCGCGTTTTTCGTGAAAGATATCGTGTCGCCCAATGGGGCTGTTTCGATCACCGATGGCAACAAGGGCAAATCGGATGATGTGGACGGCCATACGAAAGTGGGCGGCATTCTTGTGCATCGCCGCAGCGGGGATGAGCTGATCGAAATGCCGGATGAGCCGGGTCACGATGCGCTCTGCGCCGCCGAACAGGCGCATCTGATCCACGCCATCCAGACCGACATGGACCTGGGCCGCCATATGCAAGACGCCGTACAATCGCTGCGCATCTGCCTTGCCGCCGATCAAAGCATCCGCGAAGGCCGCGTCATTGAGCTAGAGGATATCACATGACCGCATTGAAACTGGACCGCGTTTCCAAGTCTTTTGGCGATGTGAAAGTATTGCACGAGATAGACCTGACCGTGGAAGACGGCGAGTTTGTCGTTTTCGTCGGCCCTTCGGGTTGCGGGAAATCCACACTTCTGCGGGTGATCGCAGGGCTGGAGGATGCCAGTTCCGGCACCGTCACAATCGGCGGCGAGGTGGTGAATACGGTCCCGCCCGCCAAGCGTGGCATTGCGATGGTTTTCCAGTCCTATGCGCTTTATCCGCATCTGAACGTCAAGGATAACATGGGCTTGGGGCTGAAACAGGAAGGCCAGCCCAAGGATGTGATCGAGGCGCGGATTGCCAAGGCAAGCAAGATGCTCTCGCTGGACGATTACCTGAAACGCCGCCCGTCCGAACTGTCGGGGGGGCAACGCCAGCGGGTCGCCATCGGTCGTGCGATTGTGCGGGAGCCGAAGCTGTTCTTGTTTGACGAGCCATTGTCGAACCTCGATGCAGCCTTGCGGATGAACACGCGGATCGAGATTGCCGATCTGCATCGCACCCTCTCTGCCTCGATGATCTATGTGACGCATGACCAGACCGAAGCGATGACGCTGGCCGATAAGATCGTGGTGCTGCGCGACGGGCGGGTGGAGCAGGTCGGCAGCCCGATGGAGCTGTATAACAACCCCGCCAATCGTTTCGTTGCGGGGTTCCTCGGCTCTCCGTCAATGAATTTTCTGGAACGCTCGGTACGCGGTCAGGCGGCGGGTGAGACGCTGGGCATCCGCCCCGAACATCTGCGCATTGTCGAGGAAGGTCGCATTTCCGGCACCGTGACCCATGTCGAAAAGCTGGGGGGCGATACCAATGTTCTGGTGAAAACGGCAGAAGGGGAGATGCTGACGCTGCGGCTGTTCGGGCAATATGACGCGAAAGTGGGCCAAGCCCTTGCGCTGGATTTCGACGCGGCCCATGCGTTTCGCTTTGATCAGGTAGGGGCGCGTTTGCGCTGAGCGGGGGCTAGGGGCTTCACGCCGCCAGACCCGAGCCAACGCTGGGGGCTTCACGCCCCCAGACCCCCGTGGGATATTTTTTCCGAAAAGAAAGCGGATCAGGCTTTTTTGGCTTCGAGGGCTTCGACCCTGGCGAGGAGGGCCGCGTTTTCTTCGCGGGCTTTCTGGGCCATGGCGCGCACCGCGTCAAATTCCTCTCTCGTCACGAAATCGCGGCTGGCGAGCCAACGGTCGACCATCGAGCTCATCGCGGTTTCGGCCTCGGTCTTGGCGCCTTGTGCGACGCCCATCGCATTGGTCATCAGTTGCGACATATCGTCAAAGAACTTGTTACGGGTCTGCATCGGGGCCTCCTATCTGGTGCCGTGGTCTGATCTGACTATATGGCGGTGCAACGCCGTCAGGGCAAGCGGGGTGCGGCGAATTGGTTGACATCACCCGCGCCGCGCCCGACAACCCAAGCGCCGAATGGGCCGTAAAAGGACAATATGATGCAAGGCTATATCGCCTTTCCGAACATCTCCCCCGATTTGTTTTCGATCACCGTCGGCGGGATGACCTTTGCGCTGCGCTGGTATGCACTGGCCTATATTGCCGGCCTTGTGATCGGCTGGCGATTGGTGCTGCATGCGCTGGCGACGCCGCGGCTTTGGGCAGGGACGCCACCGATGACTGCCGAACAGGTGGAGCGGTTGCTGACCTGGATCATCGCGGGCGTCATTCTTGGCGGGCGGCTGGGGTTCGTACTGTTCTATCAGCCCGGCTATTACCTGTCGCATCCGTTGGAAGTGCTGAAGGTCTGGCAAGGCGGCATGTCGTTTCATGGCGGGTTTCTGGGGGTTGTTGTTGCGGCCTATCTGTTTTTCCGCGCCGAGGGTGTTCCCTTGCGTCCGGCTGCGGATTTGCTTGCCCTGGCCACTCCGCCGGGTTTGCTGCTGGGACGGATCGCGAATTTCATCAATGCCGAGCTTTGGGGGCGCCCCACCGATTTGCCTTGGGGCGTGGCCTTTCCGGGGGCGGCAGCACAAGATTGCCCTGCGGTGCTTGGCATCTGCGCCCGCCACCCGAGCCAGCTTTACGAGGCGGGGTTGGAGGGCCTGCTGCTTGGGGTCTTACTCCTATGGCTGGTCTATCGGCGCGGCTGGTTGAAGCGGCCGGGGCAGCTGACGGGGGTGTTTCTGGCCGGCTATGGCGCGGCCCGGTTTTTTGTGGAGTTTTTCCGCCAGCCCGACGCGCAATTTGTCAGCGAAGGTAACCCCTTGGGGCTGGCGTTCCACATTGGCGGTTACGGCGTGACAATGGGGCAGACCCTGTCCCTGCCGATGATCGCGGTCGGTCTTGTCCTGATCTGGCAGGCGCGCCATGTCCGCGCTTGAGCCGATCCTGTTGCAACGCATCGCGACGGATGGCCCGCTGACGCTTGCGGCCTATATGGCGGAATGCCTGCTGCATCCGGAGCACGGCTATTACACCACCCGCCCCCCCTTTGGCCGCGCCGGTGATTTCATCACCGCGCCCGAGATCAGCCAGATGTTTGGCGAGTTGCTGGGCCTGTGCCTTGCGCAAGCATGGGTGGACCAGGGCGCGCCTGCACGCTTCGTTCTGGCAGAGCTTGGCCCGGGGCGTGGCACCCTGATGGCCGACCTGTTGCGCGCCACGCGGGCCGTGCCGGGGTTTCAGGCGGCGGCGCAGATACATCTGGTCGAGGCCTCACCAAGTTTGCGGGCAGTGCAGCAAGAGGCGCTGGCTGGCCATGGCGTGACATGGGTCGACCGCGTGGATGCGCTGCCGCCAGACATGCCGTTGTTTCTGATCGCGAACGAGTTTTTCGATGCGCTGCCCATACGCCAGTTCACCCGACATGCGCAGGGCTGGTGCGAAACCATCGTTGGCGCGGTCGACGGGGTTTTGACCAAAGGCTATGCCGCGCCGGTTGCGGTTGCCGGTCTTGCGGCGCGGCTGGATGATACAAAGCCCGGTGAGGTGGTCGAATTGCGTCCCGAAGCCACAGCCATTATGGCGCGGATCGGCCAGCAGATCGGCAGCCACGGCGGGGCCGCACTGGTGATCGACTATGGCAACTGGCGTTCCAAAGGCGATACGTTGCAAGCGATGCGCGCCCATGCCTATGCCCACCCTTTCAAGGCCCCCGGCCTTGCGGATCTGACAGCGCATGTCGATTTTGAGGCCTTGGCGCAGGCGGCAAGTCCGGCACGGGCGACAGGCTTAACCGATCAGGCCGCCTTGCTGGCGCGTCTGGGCATCGGTGCGCGGGCAGAACGGCTGGCGCGCAATCTGACGGGGGATGCGCTGGAAAATCACCTTTCCGCGACACAACGCTTGACCCGGCCAGAGGAAATGGGAAGTTTGTTCAAGGCGCTGGCCCTTTATCCCGCCCATTGCCCAGCGCCGCCGGGGTTTGATGAACCATGATCGAGATTCTGACATCTGACGCGCTTGCCCCGGTCGCCCACGGGTTTTTCACCCGCAAGGGCGGTGCCTCTTCGGGTATTTTTCAGGGCCTGAATTGCGGGCCGGGCAGTTCCGACCTCTCCGAGGCAGTGGCGATAAACCGGGGCCGGGTGGCGGCGGCGATGGACGTTCCTGTTGAACACTTGCAGACGATCCATCAGGTGCATTCGCCGGATGTTGTTACCCTCACCGCGCCATTGGCAGATCGCCCGCGCGCCGATGCCATGGTCACAGCAACCCCCGGCCTTGCGCTGGGCATCCTGACGGCGGATTGCCAGCCCGTGCTGTTCGCGGATGCGCAAGCGGGTGTGATCGGTGCCGCCCATGCGGGCTGGCGCGGCGTGAAAGATGGCGTGCTGGAAGCAACCCTGGCCGCGATGGAGGCATTGGGGGCCTCGCGTGCGCAAACGACAGCCGTGATCGGCCCCTGCATCTCGCAGGCGGCCTATGAGGTTGGTCCAGAATTTGTTGAAGGATTTCTGGACGATGATCCGGAACATGCCCGCTTTTTCGCCGGTGGTGCGGGGGATCGAGCGATGTTCGACCTGCCATCGTTCGGCCTTGCCCGACTGCGGGCCGCAGGCATCGGCCATGCGGAATGGACTCGCCATTGTACCTATGCCGACGAGGAGCGATTTTTCTCCTACCGGCGCACGACCCATCGGGGCGAGGCGGACTATGGCCGCCTGATCTCGGTCATCCGTTTGTAGGGATTTGGGCGGCATCTTGGCGAAACTTGCCGCGAA
>JBFHGI010000054.1:0-8909 GCA_041583175.1 Pseudorhodobacter sp.
TTTATGTCTCGTGCCCTTTCGGCGGCAGGCCGGGTGGCGATGTTAGATGCCTTCGGCGAGGATATTTTTTGACCAGATGAAACGGGGGCGACAAGCGCACCCGCGCCGGGGCGCGCCAGCGGTCCGGCGCCCGGCCCAACCTTGAGGCGGCGCGGGCACGCGTCAACGAATGGCGGGAACAGTCCGTTCCGGCTATGCCCGCCGGCGTTTCATGGCGCTGCTGAAATCTGACAGGTTGAAAGCCCCTATTGCGCTACCAAGCCCGAAATAGCTGATGATGCCCGTCAGAATCAGGATCAACAACGCGCCGTAGCGCCAGACCGGTGTGTGCAAGGCCGGGGCCAACAGAAATGTCATACCCCATAGGCACGCCCCCATCAGCAGCGATGCGATCACGATGCGCCCCGCGCGGTGGCGCAGGCGGGCGTCTATCTGTGCCGCTTCTCCCATCCCGCGGGAGCCGCGCCAGAGTTGCCATAGCATCACCCATCCGGCTACCGTTGCGGCAACCGCGGCGGCTGAAAAGCCGATGATCGGGGCCAGCCCGATGGCCGTGCCTGCATTCACAACCATCGCCAGTACCGCGTAGTGGAACGGGCGTTTCGTGTCCTCGCGGGCGAAATAGAGCGGTTGCAGCACCTTTTGCAGCACGAAGGCCGGCAGGCCCGCCCCGTAGATCGCGACCGCAAGCGCCGTGGCCGCGCTATCTTCCGGCCCGAATTTGCCGCGTTCAAACAGCACGGACACCAGCGGCAGCGGAATGACCATCAAGGCCACTGCCGAAGGAATTGTCAGGGTCAGCGCAAACTCGGCGGCGCGGTTCAGGCTGGACTGACCGCCGGCCTCATCTCCCGCGCGCAAGCGGCGGGACAGGTCCGGCAGCAGCACGACGCCAATCGCTATCGCCACAACGCCCAAAGGCAGTTGATAGAGCCGGTCGGCATTGTAGAGCCAGGCCACCGCATTGTCGTAATAGCTGGCGACCTGACGGCCAACCAGCAGGTTGATCTGCACAACGCCCCCCGCCAGCATCGCGGGGGCCGCCACCGCCGCAAGGCGTTTCATATCGGGCGTCAGTTTCGGCAGGCGTGGGGTGATGGAAAGGCCCGCACGCCGCGCGGCGACCCACACCAAGGCCAGTTGTGCAAAGCCTGCGACCGGTATCGTCCAGACCAGTGCAGGCCCGATGTTCCAGCCCAACCGCGGGCCGAGGATCAGGGTAGCGAGAAACAGGACATTCAGCAGCACTGGCGCCGCCGCCGCCGCCGAAAACCTGCCTGCCGCGTTCAAGACACCAGAACACAGCGCCGCAAGCGAGATGAACA
This sequence comes from Pseudorhodobacter sp., assembly GCA_041583175.1. Taxonomy (GTDB): domain Bacteria; phylum Pseudomonadota; class Alphaproteobacteria; order Rhodobacterales; family Rhodobacteraceae; genus Pseudorhodobacter. The sequence goes on from JBFHGI010000054.1 coordinate 1,326, forward strand.
GGATATAGGGAAAGGCAATCCGTCCGAACTCCACCGACAGGGCAAAGCGTTCATCGGCTGCAAAGCCGGAAGCCATGGCCAGAACCAGCCAGGGCATGGCGAGTTGCGCCAGTAGGGTAATGACGATCAGGATCGAGGCCAGCCCCGAAGCCGCATCGCGCGCAAAGCCAATCGGATCATTTCCCGCTTCCAGCTTCTTGGAGAAGATCGGCACAAAGGCCGTGTTGAAGGCCCCTTCGGCAAAGAAACGACGGAACATATTGGGCAGCGAGAAGGCCACGATAAACGCCTGGGCAACGGGTCCGGTGCCGAGTGCTGCGGCAATCATCACATCGCGGGCAAAGCCCAGAAGCCGGCTTGCAAGCGTCCAGCCGCCGACCGTCAGAAAGCCTCTGACAAGGCGAATGGGTGTCATGTTTTCGCCCTTTCGGCACCGTCGATAATGGCCTGACGCAGCTTGCGTTCCAGTGCCTCTTGTTTTGATTTGGTGTGCAGCTTCAGGCCGAACATGTCCTTGACATAGAAGCTGTCCACCACCTGCGCGCCGAACGTCGCGATCACGGCGCTGGCGATATAGATGTTATTGGCGGCCAGCGTGCGCGTCAGGTCATAGAGCAGGCCGGGTCGGTCGCGGGTATCGACCTCGACGATCGAATAAATCTCCGAGCCTTCATTGTCGAAGGTGATATGGGTCGGAAAGCGGAACTCGCGCTCGCGCTTTTTAACCTTGTCGCGGTCGGCGAAGGCATCGCGCGGCACCACTTCACCTTTCAGCGTCTTGGAGATCATGGAGCGCAGGCGGGGCAGGCGTGCGGATTCGTAAGGGTGGCCCTCGGAATCCTGCACCCAGAAAACTGCCGTGGCCCAGCCATCCTTGGATGTATAGGTCCGCGCATCGACCACATTCGCCCCGACAAGCGCCAAAGCCCCTGCCAGACGCGAGAATATGCCGGGATGATCCGCAAGCACAAAGGCCGCACGGGTGGCATCGCGGTCGCTGTCGGGATGCAGATCAATGCGGATCTCATCCTCCTGGATGCCTTGCAGCAGGGTGGCGAAGACAGCCTGCGTTTCTGTAGGCAGGCCTTGCCAATAGGGGGGATAATGGCGGGCCAACTCGCTGCGAATGGCCTTCGCATCCCAATCGACCAGCTTTTCTTTCAGGAGTTTCTTGGCCGCATCCGCGCGATTCTGACGGTTCAGCGTTTCCAGCCCACCTTCCAGCGCGGTGGTGGTATCGCGGTACAACTGACGTAGCAGCATGGCCTTCCAGTTGTTCCATGTGCCGGGGCCAACCCCGCGAATATCGCAAACCGTCAGCACGCACAGCAGGTCCAACCGCTTGCGCGATTTCACCATCTTGGCAAAATCGCGCACTGTGCGCGGGTCGGACAGGTCACGTTTTTGCGCGACATCCGACATCAGCAGGTGATAGCGCACCAGCCATTCGACGGTTTCACATTCCTCGGCGTTCAATCCCAGCCGCGGTGCAACCTTGCGGGCAATCTGGGCACCAAGAATGGAGTGGTCTTCGGGCCGCCCCTTGCCGATATCGTGCAGCAACAGGGCGACATAGATCACCCTGCGGTTCACCCCGTCCTTGAGGATGCTGGAGGAAAGGGGAAGTTCCTCTACCAACTCGCCGCGCTCGATCTGCGCGAGGGTCGAGATGCATTGGATCGTGTGCTCGTCCACCGTGTAATGGTGATAGACGTTGAATTGCATCATCGCCACGATCGCCTCGAACTCGGGGATGATGGCCGACAGAATACCAAGTTCGTTCATCCGCCGTAGGGCGCGTTCCGGATTGCCGTGCTTGAGCAGCAGGTCAAGAAAGATGCGCTGGGTTTCACGTTCTGTCCTCAGGTCATCGTCAATCAGATGCAGATTCGCCGTGATCGCCCGCATGGCAAGCGGATGGATCAGATATCCGGTCCGCAGGGCCTCTTCGAAGATGCGCAGCAGGTTCAGCGGTTCAGCGGTAAGATCATCGCCCGCGCCGAAAACGATCCGCCCTTGCTCCAGCGCAAACCCGTGTTTCAATTTCTTGCGGCGGCGGAAAAACCCGATCAGGGCAGGTTCCGATTTGGCGTGGCGGGCTTCCAGTTGGGTCAGGAAGATGCGCGTCAATTCGCCCACGCGGGTGGCGTGGCGAAAATAATCCTGCATGAAGTGCTCAACGGCCCGCCGCCCGCCCGAATCGGCATAGCCCATCCGTGCGGCCACCTCCACCTGAAGATCGAAGGTGAGCTGATCCATCGCGCGACCGGTGATGTAATGCAGATGGCACCGCACATCCCACAGGAAATTCTCGGCTGTGGCAAAGACATCGTATTCGTCTTGCGTCAGCAGGCCCGCTTCCACCAGACCCGAGGCCGTTTGCACCTCATGCAGATACTTCCCGATCCAGTAGAGCGTTTGCAGATCGCGCAACCCGCCTTTGCCCTCTTTGACATTCGGTTCCAGCACATAGCGCTGCCCGCCTTGCCGCTTGTGGCGTTCTGTGCGCTCTGCAAGCTTGGCCTCGATGAACTCAGGGCCGGTCTTGCGGAAAAGATCGGACCAGAGTTTCGTGCGCAGATCACGGGCAAGCGTTTCCTCACCGGCAAGGAACCGGCGTTCCAGCAAGGCGGTGCGAATGGTGATATCCTCGCGCGCCAGCCTGATGCAATCGCGGACGGTGCGGGTGGCGTGGCCGACCTTCAACTTCAAATCCCAAAGCATATAGAGCATGGATTCGATGACCGATTCCGCCCAGGGCGTTACCTTGTAAGGCGTCAGGAACAGCAGGTCGACATCGGAATGGGGGGCCATTTCGGCGCGGCCATAGCCCCCGACGGCAACCACGGCAATGCGTTCGGCTTCGGTGGGGTTCGCCAGCGGGTGCAGATCTTTGGTGGCGACCTGCAAGGCAATGCTGACAATGCGGTCCGTCAGCCATGCATTGGCGCGAATCAACTCGCGGGCGTCATGCGGCTTTTCGGTGAAAGCCGCCTCCAGATTGGCATTCGCTCTGGCACGCGCCTGTGCCAGATGTTGGACCACAATGCCGCGCGCTTCCCGACCTGCCTGCTGTTGTGCGGCAGAAATCTCGGCGCGGATGCTCGCAAGGATCGCGTCCTCGTCGATGATCTGTTGCGGCGGCAGCAACAGGTCGCTGAACTGCAACTGCGGTTGGCTTGGAAAGGGGATACCCGCCGTTGGTGCGGCGGGTATGGCTTGGGCCGCTTTGTTGCGGGGCATGGTCTTTTTATCCGTCTGGGGTGCGGGCAGGGATGCGGGCCGGATCAGAATCCGGCGCCGCCAAAGCTGCGCGGGGCGGCGTCGATGACCACCACCTGATTGCTGCGGATTTGCGCAACGGCGAGGCCACGCTCATTCGTGCCATCACCGCGCAGACGGAAGATGCCGTTCACGCCGACAAAGCCAGAGGCCTGAGTCAGCGCCTGAGTGGTCAAGGCCCCCGCGTTGCCGCGTTTTACCAAGGCACCGATGGCCGCAATACCGTCATAGGCAAGGCCGGAAATCGGGTGCGGCGCCTCTCCGAACGCGGCTTGATAGCGGGATTGATACTGCTGATACAGGGCTGGATCGGGCATCGCAAACCAACCACCCTGAACGCCCGGCAGCGCCAGCGTGGCCGATGGGATGTCCCAGCGGGTGAGGCCGATAAACTGCGCCACTGACGGGTCCACACGATTGTCCCGCAGCATTTGCGTCAGCAAAGGCAACGCGCCTGCGGTATCGGCGGTCATGAACACCGCATCGGCTCCGGAGCTGCGCACTTGTGACGCGATCTGCGGCGCGGCCTGCACAATACCGTTCTGCGAAAACTCATAGCCAACCCGCGCTACAACTGACGATCCGGCATTGGCGACGCCACGCTCGATGGCAAGACGGCCGATTTCGCCCGCGGGTGTGCGGTCGTTCACGACCATAATCTTGCGCTTGCCCTGCCGCGCCGCGAAGGAGGCCAGACGGTTCGCGGTATTCTGGAAGGTTGGCCCAAGCACAAAGACATTGCCGCCCGCAATATCGGTGTTGTTGGAGAAGGACAGAACATTCACCCCGCGCGAGGCGACCGCAACACCCGCCGCGTTGGCGGCTTGTGCAAAGACCGGGCCAAGAATGATCTTCGCCCCTTCATCCACGGCCCTCACAGCCGCCGTTTGCGCGCCCGCAGGCTTGCCGCCGGTGCTGTAGACCCGCAGATCGATTTTCACATTCCCCAGATCGGCGATGGCCAGCTTTGCGGCGTTCTCCAGCGAACGGGCCAGAATATCATCGCCAGCAGAGCCGGAGCCGCTGGGCACCAGCAGCGCCACCGGAACCGGCGCCGATGTATCGATCGATGGCCCTCCGCCGCCGACGGCAACAGGTTGACAGGCGGCAAGCGCCATAGCCGCGGTGATGGCAGCCGCGCGCGTCAGTGACTTGCGGGCAGTTTTGAAAAACGACAACATGCGGGTCCCTCATTCCGGTGGTACAGCAAACGGGTTAACCCTATGCGGTTCGGGGAATGAAGTAAACTTTGGAAGGGGGCGATGCAATGAGTTCTGAAAGTATTGGAACAGAAGGGGCCAGCAAAGCAGGCAGCGCCTTTCGCCCCGATGCACGGCCCTTGGCACCGGGATTGTATTTCGTCTCGACCCCGATCGGCGCGGCACGCGATATCACCTTGCGCGGATTGGATATTCTGGCCAAAGCCGATGTGCTTGCGGCAGAAGATACCCGCACGCTGAAACATCTGATGGAAATCCATGGTGTTGCCTTGGGGGATCGGCATGTGTTCGCCTATCACGACCATAATGGCGAGGCGATGCGGCCCCGTCTGTTGCGGGCACTGGCAGAAGGCAAATCTGTGGCCTACGCGTCAGAGGCCGGCACGCCGCTGGTCGCCGATCCGGGATTTCAATTGGGCCGTGCCGCCATCGCCGAAGGCCAAACCGTTCTTGCGGCCCCCGGCGCATCGGCGGTTCTGGCCGCCCTGACCGTGTCCGGCCTGCCAAGCGACCGTTTTCTTTTCGCCGGTTTCCTGCCCACCCAAGCCGGTGCGCGGGCAAAAACCCTCAAGGACCTTGGGGCCGTGCCGGCAACTTTGGTGTTCTACGAATCACCAAAACGGATTCACCGAACCTTAACGGATATGGTGGAACTATGGGGAGAGACGCGGGAAGCAGCCGTGTGCCGGGAATTGACCAAACGGTTCGAAGAGGTAACGCGCGGCACTCTGGCAGAGGTTGCGCAGAAGTTCGACGGGCAAGCGGTTAAAGGCGAAATCGTGCTGTTGGTCGGGCGCGGCTTGGACGTGGTGCCGGATGCCGAAAGTATCGACGATCAATTGCGCCGGGCCTTGGCCGAAAGCTCGGTCAAAGATGCGGCGGCGCGGGTTGCGCAGGATTTGAATTTGCCGAAGCGCGATATGTATCAGCGCGCCTTGGCCCTAAGCAAAGAGGATGCCGAAGATTGACAGGTTTGGTCTCATATCGGGCAGGTTTGGCAGCAGAAGAGGCTGTGGCGCGGCATTATTCGGATACGGGGCGGGCCTTGGTGGCCTCGCGCTGGCGCGGCAAGTCTGGCGAGATTGATCTGGTGCTGCGTGATGGGACGAGCGTGATCTTTGTCGAGGTAAAGAAAGCCGCGACCCATGCTGAGGCCGCGTTGCGTGTCACATCGCGGCAAATGGCGCGCATCTATGCCTCCGCCTCCGAATTTCTGGCGGGGGAGCCGAATGGCCAGAATACCGATTGCCGCTTCGATGTGGCCTTGGTGGATTCCTTTGGTCGCATAGAAGTGTTGGAAAATGCCTTCGCGGGATAGGCGAATCTGTCATCGCGCATTGCATGGGCGATGTGCATACGGCAAGTAAGGGCATCACAACAGGGGATGCGCCATGGGCTTGAAAGTTGCTTTGCAGATGGATCCGATCGGATCGGTGAATATCGACGCCGATAGCACGTTCCGGATCGCGATTGAGGCGCAGGCGCGCGGGCATTCATTGTTTTTCTACACTCCTGACAAACTGGCCTACCGCGAAGGGCGTGTCGTTGCGCGCGGATTTCCGATTGAGCTGCGCCGCGAAAAGGGCAACCACGTCTCTTACGGGGCCGAAGTGGAAGTTGATCTGGCGGATTACGATGTGGTCTGGCTGCGGCAAGACCCGCCATTTGATATGGGATACATCACCACCACGCATTTGCTGGACATGATCCACCCCAAGACTCTGGTCGTCAATGATCCGTTCTGGGTGCGCAACTTCCCCGAAAAGCTGTTGGTCCTGCGGTTCCCCGATCTGACGCCGCCAACCCTGATCGCGCGTGACCTTGACACGATTCGCGCCTTCAAAGCCGAACATGGGGATATCATCCTGAAGCCACTCTACGGCAACGGCGGCGCGGGGGTGTTCCGCCTCGGCCCCGATGATCGCAACCTGTCTTCCTTGCATGAGCTGTTTTCCGGCATCAACCGCGAGCCGTTGATCGCGCAAAAGTTTTTGCCTGCCGTATCCAAAGGCGACAAGCGGGTGATCCTGGTGAACGGTGAGGCCGTTGGCGCCATCAACCGCGTGCCGCAGCCGGGTGAAACGCGGTCCAACATGCATGTCGGTGGCCGCGCCGAGAAGGTGGCGCTGACAGACCGCGACCGCGAAATTTGTGAGCGAATCGGCCCTACCTTACGGGACAACGGACAGGTTTTCGTCGGCATCGACGTGATCGGCGACTGGCTGACAGAGATCAATGTCACCTCCCCCACCGGCATTCAAGAATTGGAAAGGTTTGACGGCACCAATACGGCAGCAAAAATCTGGGAAGTGATCGAGGCGAAACGTAGCTGATGCGGCTTTGGCTGCTCAGGCTCCTGTTGCGGTTGATTGCAAAACCGGCTTTGCAGCGGACAGCAACGCCAGCCGCTGTGCGGAAACAGTTTGCCCTCGGCGCGCGCCTGTTTCGCGCGCCGCCATTTTTGTTGCACCTGGAGGGAAAAGCTGCGCTGCCACTGGATCAGATCTCCGTCGGTCGGGTGCGTGCCGATGCGGTGATCCTCTATTTCCACGGAGGGGCGTATCTGGCGGGCAGCCCTGCGACACATGCCGCTATGCTGGGCCGGTTGTCCAAGCTGACACAGATTCGGATCATCGCGCCCGACTACCGTTTGGCGCCGGAAGACCCCGCCCCCGCTGCCTTTGAAGATGCGCGCGCCGCCTTTCGCGCCTTGCTGGCACAAGGCTATGCGCCGGAGCGGATTATCCTCGGCGGCGACAGTGCCGGCGGTGGGTTGGCACTGGCACTTCTGGCCGATCTTTGTGCGCAGGGCATCCGCCCTGCCGCTTTATTCGCCCTCTCTCCCTGGACTGATCTTGCGATGACGGGGGAAAGCCTGCGCAGCAATGCGAAGGCCGATCCCCTCCTGCCGGTGGAGCGGATTGCCGAGGCGACCAGCTATGTCAAAGGTGCGCTCGCCCTCGACGATCCGCGGATTTCGCCGCTATATGCCGCCTTCCCAAAGGCCCCTCCGGTTTTGATCCACGTCGGCACGACTGAGATTTTGCGAGATGACAGCCGCCGCATGGCTGCCCGTTTGAAA
>JBFHGI010000055.1:0-8885 GCA_041583175.1 Pseudorhodobacter sp.
AACGGCCCGCGCCAAAGCGGATCGGCTCCAGCCCCAAGGCGCGGCCAAAAAAGACCACCGAGGCGTCAGGGTCGCGCACCGTCAGCACCAGATGGTCGATGCTCGTAATCATACTCAGGCGCGTTCCATCAGGCGCGACACCTCGAAATCGGTGACAACGCGATCATGTTCGGCCACTTCCCACATTGCGGCATGGTGGTAATGGTCGATCACATCCTCGCCAAAGGCGGCGCGCAGCATGGCAGAGCCGTGCATCCGCTCCGCCGCTTCGCGCAGGGTGCCGGGGATCGCGCGGGCATTGGCGCTTTCATACATGTCGCCTTTCATTTCCGGCTCCAGCGGCAGCTTTTGCTCAATTCCGTCCAGCCCCGCGGCCAGCAGTGCCGCCATCGCCATATAGGGGTTCAGATCGGCACCGCCGATACGGCATTCGACGCGCACAGCCTTGGTGCCCTCGCCGCAGACGCGGAAGCCTGCGGTGCGGTTATCGCGGCTCCACACCGCTTTGGTCGGGGCGAACATGCCTTTGGTAAAGCGTTTGTAGCTGTTCACATAAGGCGCGAGGAAAGCGGTGATGTCGCCGATATGCGCCAGTTGCCCGGCCAGAAAGTGTTTCATCGTGTCCGACATGCCATGCGGGTCGCTGCTATCGGCGAAGGCGGGGTTGCCATCTGTCCAGAGCGATTGGTGCACATGGCTGCTGGAGCCTGCGCGGCGGTGGTCATATTTCGCCATGAAGGTGACAGAGCGGCCCTTGGACCACGCGATTTCCTTGGTGGCCTGTTTGGTGATGACGTGGTTATCCGCCGTATCCAGCGCATCGGAATAGCGGATGTTGATTTCCTCTTGCCCTGCGTCCGCCTCACCCTTGGAGCATTCCACCGGGATGCCCGCGCCATAGAGCCCGTTGCGCAGGGCGCGCATGACCTCTTCTTCCTTGGTGGTCTGGAACAGTGCGTAATCTTCGTTATGCGGCGAAATCGCCTGCAAATCGCGCAATTGTCCGGTGCGCTGATAACTGTCGCGCAGGGACTCGTAGGAGTTTTCGAACAGGTAGAATTCCAGTTCGGTTGCCATCATCGCGTCAAAGCCCATCGCCTTGGCGCGGGCGACCTGCGCTTGCAGAACGGCGCGGGGCGAATGGGGGACGGGTTTGTGGGTGTGATGGTCCAGAAGATCGCAGAGCACCAAGGCCGTACCTTCCAGCCAGGGCACGACCCGCAGCGTCGCCAGATCGGCCTTCATCACGTAATCGCCGTAACCCGCCTGCCATGAGGTCGATTTATACCCCTGAACGGTATTCATCTCCATATCGGTGGCGATCAGGTAATTGCAGCAATGGGTTTCTTTCCATGCGGTATCGAGGAAATTCTGGACGTGAAAGCGTTTGCCCATCAAGCGGCCTTGCATATCGATGCCCGCGACCAGAACGGTATCGATATCCCCCTTGGCGGCGGCTTCCTTCAGGGCTTCAAAGCTCAGATTTCCCGGCATGTTTGATCTCTCCTTGTCGTGTTGCGCTGTACCCGCGCTTTTGGCTCTGTCAGGGTTTGCCCTGACCAGTTGGTCAAAACGCTAGCGCGGGGCTTGCCGATACACCAGCCCCCAATTGCGCAAATTTCAGCGCTCAATAGCCGCGGGCGCGGTCCACCAGATGCAGCAAGGGTTCTCCGGCTTCGCAGCGGCGGATGTTTTCCACCACGACACGAGAGGCGGTGACAGGCCGGGTTTCGGCCGCGATATGGGGCGTGACGGTGACGCGGGGATGCGCCCAATAGGGATCATCCTGCGGCAAAGGCTCGGTGCGGAACACATCCAGCGTGGCATGACCGACGCGGCCCGAGTCCAGTGCGGCGAGCAGGGCGGCATCATCGATCAGATGGCCGCGACCGGGGTTGAGGATGGCGGCACCTTCGGCCAGCCAAGACAGGCTTTCGGCGTTCAGGATGTTTTCGGTGCTTGCTGTCTTGGGCAGCAGAAGGATCACGATTTGTGCATCTGTCAGGGCGTGTTTCAAGCCTTCGGGGCCGTGGAAACAGCGCAGATCGGGGACGGTTTTCGGTGTTCTGCTCCAGCCTGTTACGGGAAAGCCCACCGCATGCAGGGCCGCCGCACAGGCCTGCCCCAACGCGCCCAGCCCCAGCACTGTGACGGGGCGTTCCTCGGCAATGGGGGGGGAGGTCGGGTCCCATTCATGGGCAGGGTTAAGGATATGGCGATCCATGCCCAGATGATGGCGCAAGCTGTGGCCCAAAACCCATTCCACCATCCCCGCCGTCAGCCCCGGATCGACCATCCGGCACAAGGGCTGCGTGAGTGTCTGGTTGCCGGTAATTTTCTCGACGCCGGCCCATAGATTGAGAACGGCCTTGCAGCGAGTGAACGGCGTGAAATCCGTCACCTCGCTGCTGGGGGCGAAGATGATGTAATCCACCAATGACGGGTCCGCGCATTCTGTTGACAGGTGGGCTTGCAAACCTGCATCGGCCAAGGCGCGGCGCAAGGGGGTCTCGTATCGCTGCCAAGAGGCCGTATTTGCCGCGAAATAGACGGTGATCATCGGGGGCTCCTGTCAGGCGTGCGGCGGGTGGTTGGCCGCGATTAGGTATTTAAGACCAAGATGAAGCCATGGGCGCGGCTTACACCTTAGCGCGGGCGGTGGATATGGGCGCTTTGCACAATGCCGAAGGCGGCAAGCAGGACCAGCATGGACGAGCCACCATAGGAAACCAGCGGCAGCGGCACGCCGACGACCGGTGCAAGGCCCATAACCATCAGCATATTGACCGAGAAGTAGAAGAAGAACGTGGCCGCTATGCCCAGTGTGACAAGGCTGGCAAAGCGGTCCTTGTTCTGGATTGCGCTGGCAATGCAGAAGGCAAGCACAAGCGTGTAGAGCACCAGTAGCGAGAACGCGCCCACGAAGCCGAACTCCTCGGCCAAAGTTGTAAAGATGAAGTCGGTGTGTTTTTCGGGCAGGAAGTTCAGGCGGCTCTGCGTGCCCTGCATGAAGCCGCGCCCCGCCCAGCCGCCAGACCCAAGCGCGATTTTCGCCTGTGAGATGTGGTAGCCAGAGCCGAGCGGGTCGCTGGACGGGTCTAGGAAGGTATCAATCCGGCGGTATTGGTAGTCTTTCAGAAGCTGCCAATCTGTCCCGCGCGAGGTGATGACAGCCGAAATCGCGCCGCCCAGCAAGGCAGCGACCGCTCCGAAATAATACCAGCTGACACCGGCGCAAAACATCACGACCGCGCCGCCCGTCATCAGCAAAAGCGCTGTACCCAGGTCGGGCTGTCCCAAAACCAGCACGGTGGGCAGCAAGATCAGCGCGACAGGGATCATGACCCAGAGCGGGCGCGAGGTTTTGCGGATGTCCAGCCAGTCATAATAGGCGGCGAGCAGCATGACCAAAGTCACCTTGGAAAGCTCGGAGGGCTGGAGGCGCAGCGGACCCAATTCGATCCAGCGTTGTGCGCCCATGCCGATAGAGCCGAAAAACTCCACCGCCAGAAGCAGCAGGATTGAGCCGCCATAGGCCAGACCCGCCATGTTGCGCCAGAACCAAATCGGCACGAAGGCCACAAAGAACATGACCCCAAGGCCGAGCAGGAACCGCTTGATCTGCGGCTCGGCCCATACCTCCATCCGGCCACCGGCCACGGAATAGAGCATAAGGAAGCCAACCGAGGCAATCGCTGCCAGCAAGATCACCAGCGCCCAATTGACGTGCAAAATCTTGCTGGCCCCGGTCGGGACGGTTTTGAGGCGGTATTCCAGAAAGCTCATGCGCGGGAGCTTTCTGGCATTTTGCCATCGGCATCGCGCAACTCGAGCTTGCGGTGCATGGTGTCGATACGGTTACGCTGTGCGGCGGGGTAGGCCGAGCTTGGCGGGATACCATCGCTCATGGCGCGGAGCAGGCAATCTCGGGCGATCGGCCCCGCAACGGTGGACCCACCGCCGCCATGTTCTACCACCACTGCCGCCGCATAGCGCGGATTGTCATAGGGGGCGAAGCCAACGAATAGCGCGTGGTCACGTCGTTCCCACGGCAGGTTGGCGTTGCTGATAACCCCGCGCGCGCGCTCGGCCGCCGAGATGTTGCGGACCTGGCTGGTGCCGGATTTTCCGGCCATGCGCATTGTTTTATCGTCGATGCGGGCGGAATACCCTGTACCGCGCTGGGTGTTGCTGACGGAAAACATGCCTTGCTGCACGGCCTTGAGAAACTGTGGGTCGACATCGAGTTCGGCGCCGGGTTCAACCGGCACCAGCTTATCCGAAATGCTGTGCACGAGGCGCGGCGAGACCGCCGTGCCGCTGGCAATTCGCGCGGTCATCACGGCAAGCTGCAACGGGGAGGTGAGCACATAGCCCTGCCCGATAGAGGCGTTGACTGTATCGCCGATCACCCAGTCCTTCTTGTAGCGTTCCACTTTCCACGCCTTGTCGGGCATCAACCCGTCGGTGATGGCCGACATCGGAATGTCATGGCGGATGCCAAGGCCCAGCTTGCGGCCCATTTCGGCGATCTTGTCGATGCCGACCTTCATCGCGATTTCGTAGAAATAGACGTCACAGCTTTCGGCAAGCGCGCGGTCAAGCGACACGCTGCCATGACCGCCCCGTTTCCAGCAGTGAAAGCGGCGGCCACCTACCTCGTAATGACCGGGGCAAGACACCGAAGAAGACGTCTTGATCACCCCCGCCTCCAAGGCCGCCAAAGCCGTCACCATCTTGAAGGTGGAGCCGGGCGGATAGGCCCCCTGCACCGATTTATTCGCAAGTGGGCGGTGGTCATTTTCCGTCAGGGCGTTGTAATCGGTATGCGAAATGCCGCGCACGAACAGGTTCGGATCGAAAGAGGGCGAGGACACGATCGCAACAAGATCGCCGTTGCGCACATCCATCACCACAGCAGCGGCAGATTCCTCTCCCAGACGCGCCTGCACATAGTTTTGCACATCGGCATCTATCGTCAGCCGGATATCACCCCCGGCATCGCCCTCCTGCCGGCCAAGTTCCCGCATGACGCGGCCCACCGCGTTCACCTCGACACGGCGATTCCCCGCTTTGCCACGCAGTTCGCCTTCCATCCAAGTCTCCACCCCGATCTTGCCGATCTGGAACTTGGGCGTTTGCAGCAGGGGGTCGGGTTCGTCCAACTTCTCCAGATCGCGATCGCTGACGGGGCCGACGTAGCCCACGACATGCGCAAAATCGGTATCGCGTGGGTAGATGCGGCTAAGCCCGACCTCGGGCGACACGCCGGGCAGGGCGGGGGCGTTGATCGCCACTTTAGAGACGTCATCCCATGTCAGACGATCGGCCACGATAATCGGCAAGGGGCTGCGCCGCCGCGCCTCTTTCAACGCGCGTTCAAAATCCTCGGCTGAGATGGGCAGGATGCCGGACAGCCGGTTCAGCACATCCTCGACATTGCCGGCATCGTCACGGCTGATGACCACGCGGTAATTCTGCTCATTCCCCGCGATCAGCTTGCCGTTGCGGTCATAGATCTGTCCGCGCGCCGGAGGGATGAGGCGAATGGAAATGCGGTTGTCTTCGGCCAGCAGGCGGAATTCATCGGCCTGATCGACCTGCATATGCCGCATCCGCGCGCCCAGCACGGCCACAACCGCCGCCATGGAGCCGCCCAGAAACAAGCCCCGCCGCGTTATCTTGCGGGCGCTTTCCTCGGTGTCACGGGCGGACCGTCTCATAGCCGTCTCCCCATTTCATCGACTTCCCCGGTGGAGGGTTTGCGCAGTTTGAAGGAAACCCGCAGCAACCACACGATTACCGGATACATTAATATCGAACCGACCGTTTGCGCAAAGGCAAAACCGAAACCCGGCTGCGCCATGAAGGCAACCGCAAAAGCCAGCCGGTACGCCAGCAACATGGCCACCATGACACCGGCAATCAAGAGCCACTCTGCGGCGAAGCCCAGTTCCCGCGTCAGCGCCGAGCGGGCGCGCAGGAATTCCGTCGCCAGCACCACAAGCGCCGCCCATAGGCCCGGAGGGCGCATCAGGATCATATCTTCGGCCAGCACGACCAGCGCAATCAGAAACGCGGGCAGATGATCGGGGCGCTGCGTGACCCAAGCCAGCATCAGGCACAGCAGCAAATCCGGCCCCGGCCAATCGCCGGCGACGCTGCCCAAAGGCAGAATCTTCAGAAACAACAGCAACAACGCAATCGCCACAAAGGCGGCGCGATAGAGCCAGATACTGTTGCGCATCCCGTCGATCATCATTGCCCCACAGCCGCAGGCGCCTCGGTCTGCACAACCGGTGCCTCGGAGGCCGGAACGGCGATCAAGCTGCCGGGGTCGGTGATGCGTTCCAGTGCGTGGCTGCGCAAGACACGCAGAAACTCCAACCGTTCGTAATCGGCCGACAACGCCACGCGCAACCGGCGATCATTGCCCTGCACCACGGTGCCCACCAACAGACCCGCCGGAAACACCCCACCATCGCCCGAGGTCACAACCTGATCGCCGGGGCGCACCAGATCGGGCTTTTCCAGAAACTCCAGTGGCGGGCGGGCAGAGTTATCGCCCGACAAAAGCCCGCGCTGGCCGGACGGTTGCGCGGTCACAGGGATGCGGCTGTTGCTGTCGGTCAGCAGGATCACCCGTGCGGTGCGCTCGCCCACGCCTGAAATCCGGCCCACAAGGCCGATCCCGTCCATCGTGGCCCAACCATCGCGCAAGCCATCGCGTGCACCCACGTTCAACAGCACCGATTGGCGGAACGGGCTGCCGCTATCGGCCAGTACAACGCCCGTGACATGGGTCAGTTGCGGATCAAGGCGCACATGGTTCAGGTCCATCAGCCGCGCATTTTCCTGCTTGAGCTGAAGCGCGGCTTCCTTCCAGGCCTTCATCTGCTGCAATTCGCGGCGCAATTCCTGGTTCTGGTCATAAAGCCGCGCGTAGGACTGGAAGCTTTCCACCATATCCACGGTCTTGGTCACCGGCACCAAAGCCCATTCGAAGCTGGGCACCATCTTGTCGACCAAAGCCGTGCGGAAGCGTTCGACGCGCGGGCTGTCGATCCGCCAGATCAGGAACAGCGCCACCAGCGCAAACACCAGCACACCCACCAAAATCCGGCGCAGCGGGCGGGTGTATTCATCTGGTGAAGTGCGGTTTTTTGCCACCAAAGCCTCGCTTCAAGGGCTGCGCCCGCCCTTGTATTAGCTATCGTAATCAATCACGTGGCGCAGTTGTTTCTCATATTCCAACGCCTTGCCTGTGCCAAGCGCCACGCAGTTCAAGGATTCGTTAGCAACCGAGATCGAAAGCCCCGTCTGCTCGCGCAGCGCAAGGTCCAGATCGCCTAGCAGCGCGCCGCCACCTGTCAGCATCACGCCGCGGTCCACGATATCGGCGGCCAGATCGGGCGGTGTCGCCTCCAGCGCCTGCATCACTGCGTCACAGATTTGCTGCACGGGTTCGGCCAAGGCCTCGGCCACCTGGGCCTGGTTGATCTCGGTTTCCTTCGGCACACCGTTCAGCAGGTCACGGCCCCGAATGGTCATCGACGATCCGCGCCCGTCATCGGGCATCCGTGCGGTGCCGATGCTGGTTTTGATGCGTTCAGCGGTGGATTCGCCGATCAACAGGTTCTGATGGCGGCGCAGGTAGCTGACAATCGCCTCATCCATACGGTCACCGCCGACGCGGACAGACCGCGCGTAAACGATATCGCCCAGCGACAGCACGGCCACCTCGGTCGTACCACCACCGATATCGACCACCATGTTCCCCGTGGGGTCGGTGATCGGCATACCCGCGCCAATCGCGGCCGCAATCGGTTCGGCAATCAGCCCCGCGCGGCGCGCACCTGCCGACAGAACCGACTGGCGAATAGCGCGCTTTTCCACCGGGGTCGCGCCATGCGGCACGCAAACGATGATCTTTGGCTTGCTGAACGTCGTACGCTTGTGGACCTTGCGGATGAAATGCTTGATCATCTCTTCCGCTGTGTCGAAATCTGCAATCACCCCGTCACGCATCGGGCGGATCGCCTCGATGCTGCCCGGCGTGCGGCCCAGCATCAGCTTGGCATCCTCACCCACGGCCAGAACCTGCTTTTTACCGTCCTTGACGTGATAGGCAACCACCGAAGGCTCGTTCAGCACGATGCCCTTGCCGCGCACGTAAACAAGCGTGTTCGCCGTGCCAAGGTCAATCGCCATATCGGACGAGAAGAGACCCGAAAGTAACCACATGCTGAAGAAATCCTTATTGGTAACAGGCAGTATACCCGCGACTCAGGTATCTGAGGCAGGCGCTTTCTTATAGGGAGAGGCGCAAACAAGGGAAAGGGCCATGCCCGGCGCAATGGGCGCCTTCCCGCCGGAAAGGCAGGTTTGCACCGCGCGTTGGAAAGGAGAAATGTCGCGTAAAGTAAAATCAGGCGCGAAGGGATACGGAAAAGGCGGCGTTTGCACGCCGCCAATGTTTGATTTCTGCAAGTTAAGGAAATCGCAAAAAACTGTGATCAGGACTGGTCTTTGTAGCTGACACCCTTGGTATCATAGCCCATTTCCGATTTTTCCCGCCGCAGGATCAGCCGGTTCAGCGCGTTAACATAGGCCCGGACGGAGGCGACAATTGTGTCGGTATCCGCCGATTGACCGGTCGCAATATTGCCGTTTTCCTCCAGCCGGACAGACACGGTGGCCTGCGCATCGGTGCCTTCTGTCACGGCCTGCACCTGATACAGTTGCAGCCGCGCCTCATGCGGGAACAGCATCTTGACGCAGTTGAACGCCGCATCCACCGGGCCATCGCCCGTGGCATCAATGCTGTGATCCACCCCGTCAATGGTCAGCGTCAGCTCGGCCTCTTGCGGGCCTTCGGTGCCACA
>JBFHGI010000056.1:0-8780 GCA_041583175.1 Pseudorhodobacter sp.
GGTTCAACAGCCCGCGATCGTGGGAGATGATGATGACCGTATGCGGGTATTTCGCCAGATAGCTTTCCAGCCACAAGGCCCCTTCAAGGTCCAGATAGTTTGTCGGCTCGTCCAGCAGCAGGAAATCGGGTTGCGCAAACAGAACCCCCGCCAGCGCCACCCGCATCCGCCAGCCACCCGAGAAATCGGAACAGGGCCGCAATTGCGCCTCGGCGTCAAAGCCCAGACCTTTCAGGATGCTCGCCGCGCGCCCCTCGGCAGACCAGGCGTCAATATCCGACAACCGTGCCTGAATTTCGGCAATCCGGTGCGGGTCGGTGGCGGTTTCCGCCTCGGCCAGCAACGCCTCGCGCTCGGTATCGGCCTGCAACACGGTTTGCAGCAAGGTGGTCGAAGACGACGGCACCTCTTGCGCCACGCCCCCGATGCGCGACCGCGCAGGCATGGAAATATCGCCCCCCTCCAGCGCCAACTCCCCCCGGATCAGGCGGAACAGCGTGGTTTTCCCCGCGCCATTGCGGCCCACAAGGCCGACCTTATGGCCGGTGGGAATGGTAGCAGAGGCACCCACAAGCAAGGGGCGGCCTTCGACGGAATAGCTGATCTCTGATATGCGTAACATGGGCCACGCCATGCCTGATGCGCGGGGCGGCGTCAACTCCGTGCGCGCGTCCGGATGGGCTTTTCAAGCCTGCCCACGCATGATAGCAGGCGGCCACAAACATTAAGCGGACCCCCGCGCATATCAAAGTGAGAAAACCATGGCCCAAGAACGCACCCTGTCGATGATCAAACCCGACGCCACCAACCGCAACCTGACTGGCAAGATCAACGCCAAGTTCGAGGAAGCCGGCCTGCGCATCGTCGCGCAAAAGCGCATCCACCTGTCGCCCGCCCAAGCTGGCGCGTTCTATGCCGAGCATAAAGAGCGTCCCTTCTACGGCGAGCTGGTCGAATTCATGTCCTCCGCTCCGATCATCGTTCAGGTGCTGGAAGGCGAAGGCGCCATTCTGAAAAACCGCGAAGTCATGGGCGCCACCAACCCGGCCAACGCGGCCGATGGCACCATCCGCAAGGAATTCGCTTTGTCGGTTGGCGAAAACTCGGTCCACGGCTCCGACAGCCCGGAAGCCGCTGCCCGCGAAATCGCTTTCTACTTCTCCGGCCTCGAACTGGTCGGCTGACCCGATAGGGGCGGCCAATGCGCCGCCCCCTTCGCCCCCCTTTCATCTGGTTAAAAATATCCTGCGGGGGTCCGGGGGTGCAAAACCCCCGGCCTCTGCCATTATGGCAATCGCCGAAGTAGAACCCCATGGCCCGCGCCCCGCTTTTGCAACTCTCCGGTATCTCGCTGACCTTTGGCGGCGACCCTGTGTTCGACAACCTCGATCTCGTCGTACATCCCGGTGATCGCGTGGCACTGGTCGGGCGCAACGGCTCGGGCAAATCCACCTTGATGAAGGTGATGGCCGGTCTGGTCGAGGCCGATGCCGGCAGCCGCGTGGTGCCCCCCGGTGTCTCGGTCGGTTACATGGAACAGGACCCCGATCTTTCCGCCTTTGAAACCTTGGGCGATTACGCCGCCGCCACCTTGCCGGAAGGCGAGGAATACAAGGTCGCGATGGTGGCCGAAGGGTTGAAGTTCAATCCCGAAACTCCGGTCGCCTCGGCCTCGGGCGGCGAACGCCGCCGCGCGGCCCTTGCACGGCTCATGGCCGAAGCGCCGGAGTTGATGCTTCTCGACGAACCCACCAACCACCTCGATATCCAGGCCATCCAATGGCTGGAGGAGGAGTTGAAATCCACCCGCACCGCCTTTGTCCTGATCTCGCACGACCGCGCCTTCCTCAAGGCGCTGACGCGGGCAACGCTCTGGATTGATCGCGGTCAGGTCCGCCGCCGCGAATCCGGTTTTGACGGGTTCGAGGAATGGCGCGAAACCGTCTGGGCCGAAGAGGACGAGCAGCGCCACAAACTCGACCGCAAGATCAAGGCCGAGGCGCGTTGGGCCGTCGAAGGCATTTCCGCCCGCCGCAAACGCAACCAGGGCCGGGTGCGCGCCTTGGCCGCCCTGCGCGAAGAACGCGCCAGCCAGATCCGCCGTCAGGGCACCGCTGCCCTCGCCTTGGAATCGGGCACCACCTCGGGCAAGCGCGTGGTAGAGGCAAAGGGCATCAGCAAGGCCTTTGGCGACACCCAAATCGTCAACAACCTCGATCTGCGCGTGCTGCGCGGTGATCGCATCGCCTTTGTCGGCCCCAATGGCATCGGCAAGACCACTTTGTTGAAAATGCTGACCGGTGAGATTCAACCCGATTCAGGCTCCATCACGCTTGGCACCAATCTCGATATCGCGGTGTTCGACCAGACCCGCGCGCAACTGGACCCGAACGCAAGCCTCTGGGACAACCTGACCAATGACCCGACGATGGCCGTCTCGGGCAGTTCCGATCAGGTGATGGTGCGCGGTGTGCCCAAGCACGTCGTGGGCTACCTCAAGGATTTCCTGTTCAATGAGGCACAGGCCCGCGCACCCGTCCGCTCGCTGTCGGGTGGCGAAAAGGCGCGGCTTTTGCTGGCCCGTATCATGGCGAAACCCTCGAACCTGCTGATTTTGGACGAACCGACAAACGATCTCGACGTCGAAACGCTGGACCTGCTGCAAGATATCCTTGGCGATTACGATGGCACCGTGCTTCTGGTCAGCCACGACCGTGATTTCATCGACCGGGTTGCCACCTCCACCGTGGCGCTGGAAGGGCAGGGGCGTGTGGGTGTCTTTCCGGGCGGGTGGTCCGATTACATGGACCAACGTGATACCGAATGGGCGCCAGAGGCCCCGTTCAAACCCAAAGCCGCCTCTGCACCTGCCCCGAAGGCAGAGGCCAAGCGGGTTGACACCTTGTCCTTCACAGAACGCAAACGGCTTGAAAGCCTGCCCGATCTGATCGCGAAAATGGAAGCGGAGATCGGCAAGCTGGGAGAGTTGCTGGAAGCCGATGATCTGTTCACCAAGGAACCCGTCAAGTTCCGCAAAGCCTCCGAGATGATGGCCGAGCGCCAGACCCAACTCGCTGCGCTGGAAGAAGAATGGATGATGCTGGAAGATAAGGCCGCATCAGCGTAAACCCCGCTAATAGTTGGGTTTTAGGCCAAAAGCCGCTCAAAGGCGTTTAGCGGTCGGCGGATTTTGACCACGGCCATTCACCGGCAGTCACGCCTCTGTGAGGCGGGGATGTTATGGCGGAACTTTACCTCTACCTGCACGTTACAGCCTCAGTCGGGAGACCCCGAAGGCTTTAACTGAAAGGTAGACTAATGAAATATCTCGCATCCCTCGCGCTCGCTTCCTCTCTGGCCGCTCCGGCGTTTGCAGGTGGTTTGACCGCGCCCGAGCCAGAGCCGATGGTAACACCCGTTATTGCCGTTCCCGTAACCGCTGATTGGAGCGGCTTCTACGCAGGTGCGCAGCTTGGTTATGGCGATGTAAGCAGTGACACCGCAGGTGTGGAAGGCGACGGGGCGATTGGCGGCCTGCACGCTGGCTATCGCTATGACTTCGGTCAGTTCGTGGCAGGCGCAGAGCTGGCCTATAACAGCGCCGACATCGATCTGGGCACAGGCAGCAAGCTGAATGATCTGACCCAGTTGAAATTCACTGGCGGCTATGACCTTGGCAGCACTTTGATCTACGGTACAGTCGGTGCAAGCCACGCCAACGCTGATCTGGGCGGCGTCGGCTATTCCGACACCGGCTATCTGGTGGGCGTGGGCATGGACTATGCCATCAACGACGCATGGACAGTGGGCGCGGAATTCACGCATAACCGCTTTGACAATTTTGATGGCACCGGCAGCGACATTCGCGCCAATGTTGCGCAAGTCAAAGTCGGCTACCGCTTCTAAGGCTTTCGCGACACGCGAAACGCTTTTCTTTGCTGGACAGGGCGGGGGCTTATGGCTCCCGCCCTTTTCTTATCACGCGATGGGCCGCAGGCCGGACCGCTGGACTGGTCAGCGCATACGCAAGGCCCCGTCCAACCGGATCACCTCGCCGTTCAGATAGCCGGATTCGAGGATGAAAGCGGCGAGTGCGGCATATTCCTCTGGCCGGCCAAGCCGCTTCGGAAAGGTAACATCGGCGGCAAGCCCTGCCTGAATCTCCTCGCCCAGCCCTTCGAGCATTGGCGTCAGGAACACCCCCGGTGCGATGGCGCAGACGCGGATGGCTTGTGATGCCAGGTCCCGCGCGGCAGGAAGCGTCATCCCTGCAATTCCGGCCTTGGAGGCAGCATAGGCCGTCTGGCCTTTCTGCCCGTCAAAGGCCGCGATTGAGGCGGTGTTGATGATCACCCCGCGCTCGCCGTCGATCGGTTCATTCTGGGCCATTTCGGCCGCCACCAACCGCATGCAGTTGAAACTGCCCACCAGATTGATATCGATCGTGCGCTGGAACAGGGCCAGATCATGCGGACCATCCCGCCCGACAACTCGCGCGCCCGTCGCAATACCGGCGCAGTTGACCAGTGCCGAAATGCGGCCCATTGCAGTTTTTGCCAGCGCCACGCCCTTGGTGACCGAGCCTTCATCGGTCACATCCACGTCCGCGAATGTGGCACCGATTTCTGATGCCAAAGCCTCGCCGCGGGCCGTGTCACGGTCAAACAGGGTCACGGCGGCGCCTTTGGCGCGAAACACCCGCGCCACCGCCGCCCCGAGACCGGATGCACCGCCCGTCACAATCACTGCACTGTCTTTGATCTGCATTGCCGCCTCCTCGCCAGAAATGAACATGCGTTCAATTAGCGCAGCGGGTGGGGCCGTGTCGAGTGTTTTACCACTTGCCCGAGGCGCCGCCGCCCCCCGAGCGGCCACCACCGAACCCGCTGCTGCTCCGGCCACCGCTTTTGCTCCGCTTGGACTTGCGGCGACTTTCTTCGCCCAGCGACAGGGTGGTGAAGGATTTGGTGTAGGAATGCTTGCAACTGTTGCACCGGCGCCGGATCAGGCCTTGGCCGCCGGTATCTTGCGTTGCGGCGACGGTAACCTCGCGGAGCGTCCGCATATTGCGTTTGCCGCATTCCGCGCAGCGTTCATAGCGGGCTGCCACCTTGCGGATCTTTTCGCCAAAGATCATCCACGCGAAGAACCCAATGAAAAGCGCGCCAAAGCCCCAACCTCCATATCGTTCCATCAGGGAGGGTTGGGGAAAGCCGCTGTCTTCGGTGACAGGGGTTTTCGCGACAAAGGGGCGGGCGAGTTGATCGATCGCCAGCAACGCGCCTTCCTCCAGCCCTTTGACATAATCTTCACTGCGAAAGGCGGGCAGCATGGCAGTATCGATGACCCGCTGCGCGCGCCCGTCCCAGATCACGTCATAGGCTTCACCCAAGGCGATCCGCATTTCGCGGTCGCCGCGCGAAACCAAAATCAAAATGCCGTCATTGCGGGTCGCGTCGCCGATGCCCCAAGTGTTGAACCATCCGGTCGCAAAATCGGCAAGGCGGCCTGTGCCGCCGTAGTCCCACTGCGATGCGATCGTTACAAGCACGATGTGAACGCCGGTTTCTTCGCGGGCGGCTTGCAGGGCCGATGAGATCCGCGCCTCGTCCTCGGGCGGCAAGAGGGCTGCATAATCGCTTACCGTGTCGCTCAAGGGGTCGGGGTAGGTTTGCGCAAGGCCCGCAACAGGCAACCACAACAGGAGAAAAATCAGGCGCAGCATTGCGAAATCCCTTTCATGTCCAATGGCCGAATGTTTGCATTACTGGGGGGCCGTAAACAAGACACTTGGCGCGGGCCCAGACCCTGTGGTAGGGGATAGGGTATGGAAAAGACCGGCCTCATTTGCATGTGCTGCATTACCTGCTGACATCTGTCACGCGGGCCTGCCTACTTTTCATTTCCATTCAAGGATGAAGTTGATATGCCCGCGCGGTAAGCCGCATCTGCCGCTGCATAAGGGTAATTCGATGACGATCAGACTGCACAACTCCAAGACGCGGGTGAAAGAGGATTTCACCCCGATCGATCCCGAAAATGTGCGGATTTATCTGTGCGGGCCGACCGTCTATGACCGTGCCCATATCGGCAATGCGCGCAATGTCATCATGTTCGATGTGTTGTTCCGGCTGCTGCGGCAGGTCTATGGCGCGGATCACGTCACCTATGTGCGCAATTTCACCGATGTCGATGACAAGATCAACGCCGAGGCCCTGCGCCGCCAAAGCGCGGGTGAGGCAGGCACGCTGGAGGATTTGATCCACGAGCGGACCGAGGAAACCATCGCCTGGTATCACGCCGATATGGATGCGCTTGGCAATCTGCGCCCAACGCATGAGCCGCGCGCGACCGAATACATCACCCAGATGATCGCGATGACCGAAGACCTGATCGCCAAGGGTCATGCCTATGCGGCCGAGGGCCATGTGCTGTTCGATGTGCGGTCCTTCCCCGATTACGGCAAGCTGTCGGGGCGGTCGGTGGATGACATGATCGCAGGCGCGCGGGTAGAGGTGGCCCCCTACAAGCGGGACCCGATGGATTTTGTGCTGTGGAAACCCTCGGATGCCGAGACGCCGGGCTGGGACAGCCCTTGGGGCCGGGGGCGGCCGGGCTGGCATATCGAATGCTCTGCCATGTCGCAGGCGCTGTTGGGGCCATCGTTCGACATTCACGGCGGCGGCACGGACCTGACCTTCCCGCATCATGAAAACGAGTTGGCGCAAAGCTGCTGCGCCAACCCGACAGAGGGGTTTGCCACCGTCTGGCTGCATAACGCGATGTTGCAGGTGGAGGGCAAGAAAATGTCCAAGAGCCTTGGCAATTTCTTTACCGTGCGCGATTTGCTGGATCAGGGTATCCCGGGCGAGGTGATCCGCTTTGTGTTCCTGCAAACGCATTACCGCAAGACGATGGACTGGACGGCAGAGAAGGCCGCGCAGGCCGAGGCCACCTTGCGCAAGTGGCGCGGGTTTGTGGAGGGCATTGAGCCCGCCCCAAACCCGTTGGCGCCCGTGGTCGCGGCGTTGAGCGATGATCTGAACACAGCGGGCGCTTTGGCGGCGCTGCACGAGGCGGCAGGGCAGGGCGATTACGCGGGGCTTCTGGCCTCGGCCCGGTTGATGGGCTTGCTGGACGACGGCATGGGCGATTGGGCGCAGGCCGTGGACCTGAGCGCCTATGCGCAGCGTCTGGCAGCGGTTTGGGCAGAAGCGAAGCTGTCGAAGGATTTTGCGGCGGTCGATGCGATGAAAGCCGCGTTGAGTGCGGCGGGGGTGGAGATTCAGATGGGCAAGGATGGGGTGCTTTTGCAGCCCGGGCCCGGGTTTGATGCGGCAAAGCTGGAGGGAACCTTGTGAGGGCGTTTTGTTTGGCAAGCGCTGGGGGCTGTCTGCCCCCAGACCCCCGAAGGTATTTTTGCCAAGATGAAAGGGGGGGCGTAGAATGAAGGAACGTCTCTATCTGTTCGACACCACCTTGCGCGATGGGCAGCAGACGCAAGGGGTGCAGTTTTCCACGCCGGAGAAGGTGCAGATCGCGCGGGCATTGGATGCTTTGGGGGTGGACCATATCGAGGGCGGTTGGCCGGGGGCAAACCCGACCGATAGCGAGTTTTTCGCGGAGCGGCCACAGACGCGGGCGGTGATGACGGCCTTTGGCATGACCAAGCGGGTCGGGCGCTCGGCAGAGAATGACGATGTGCTGGCGGCTGTGCTGGATGCACAAACGCCTGCGGTCTGTCTGGTGGGCAAGACGCATGAGTTTCACGTCACCACGGCCCTCGGCGTCAGCCTCGAGGAGAACCGCGAGGCGATTGCGGCCTCGTTCGCGCATGTGGTGGGCAAGGGGCGCGAGGCATTGTTTGATGCCGAGCATTTCTTTGACGGCTACAAGGCCAACCCGGGTTATGCGCTGTCTTGTTTGCGGGCGGCATACGATGCGGGCGCGCGCTGGATTGTGCTGTGCGATACCAATGGCGGCACTCTGCCCGCCGAGGTGGGGCGCATCACGGCTGAGGTGGTTGCGGCGGGGATTGCGGGCGACCGTCTTGGCATCCATTGCCATGATGATACCGGCAATGCGGTGGCCTGTTCCCTGGCGGCGGTGGATGCCGGCGCGCGGCAGATACAAGGCACGCTGAATGGTTTGGGGGAGCGCTGCGGCAATGCCAATCTGATCAGCCTGATCCCCACTCTGTTGCTGAAAGAACCCTATGCCAGCCGGTTCGAAACCGGCGTGACGCCAGAGGCTCTGGCCAATATGCTGCGCACCAGCCGGATGCTGGATGACATTTTGAACCGGGTGCCGCAGCGGGCGGCGCCGTATGTCGGGGCCTCGGCCTTTGCGCATAAGGCGGGGTTGCATGCCTCGGCCATTCTGAAAGATCCCACGACCTATGAGCATATCGCCCCGGCGCTGGTCGGGAATGAGCGGATCATCCCGATGTCCAATCAGGCCGGGCAATCGAACCTGCGGGCGCGGCTTGCGGCGGCAGGGATCGAGATTGGTGCGAAGGACCCGCGTCTGGCCGGAATTCTCGACGAGATCAAGCAGCGCGAGGATCAGGGCTATGCCTATGACGGGGCGCAGGCCAGTTTTGAGCTGTTGGCACGGCGGGCTTTGGGGCTGTGCCCGCAGTTCTTCGAGGTCAAGCGTTACCGGGTGACGGTGGAGCGGCGTAAGAACAAGCGTGACCAGATGGTCAGCCTGTCGGAAGCGGTTGTGGTGGTGAAGATCGGCGACCAGAAGATGCTGTCGGTGTCGGAGTCGATGGACGA
>JBFHGI010000057.1:0-8756 GCA_041583175.1 Pseudorhodobacter sp.
CACCCGCACCAGCAAGGCATCTGCCGCGACCAGCGGCACCTGCGCGCCCGCCAACGGGCCGATCACTTCGACCCCTGCGTTTTCCAGTAACTCAAGTGCTGCCGGATGCACGGGCTCTGTCACGACGACGCGGCGCATCTGCATATCGCCCGCCATCAGAGTTTCACCTGCGAGAACCCGTCGCGCAATGCGTTGGACCAAGCCTCCGACATCGCACGGAAACTCTCATCCCCCGATTCGATCCGGCGGCGTTCCGACACTTTGCATTCGTCGCGCTTGATGACGGCCAGGTCCAGCGGCATCCCCACCGACAGGTTGGACCGCAGAGTCGAATCCATCGACAACAGCACGGCTTTTTGCGCGTCTTTCAGGTTGGTTTCCGTCGTCACCACCCGGTCCAGAATGGGCTTGCCGTATTTATGTTCGCCGATTTGCAGGAATGGCGTGTCGGGCGTGGCCTCGATGTAATTGCCTTCGGGATAGATCAGGAACATCCGCATCTCTCCGCCCCTGCGCTGGCCAGCCACGATCATCGAGGCCGAAGACCATTGGCCCATCGCGATCTTCCCGTCCACATCCGCGCGCACCTGTGACAGCATCCGCCCCACAATATCAGCCACTTTCAACATCGTAGGGGCCTTGAGGATGGAATTCGTCTCATTCGACTCCGGATCGTCACAAAGCTCGCGCAGGCGGGCCAGCGTGGTCTGCGTCACGGACAGGCTGCCAGCCGTTAGAATGCCGATCACGCGCTCCCCCGGCTCTTCGAACACGAACATCTTGCGATAGGTCGAGATATTATCAAGCCCGGCATTTGTCCGCGTATCGGACAACAACACGATCCCTTCTTTCAGCAGAAGGCCGACGCAATAAGTCATAGAGAGCTCCGCGCATTAAGTCTGCATGGTGATTACTGACTGCTTTGCTGCACTGCAAGCGTGACGTCAAGCGACTCGGCCGCTTGGCCGCGTGCGATGCCCTTTATCGGGGCGGCATCCAGTGCGTCGAGGCCAGAGCCCAGCCGGATATAGCGATCATCCGGACAGCAGCGGTTTGCGGGGTCAAAGCCGACCCAGCCCAGATCGGCCAGCCAAAGCTCTGCCCAGGCATGGGCCGCTTCATGCGGGGTGCCATCCTCGCTGGAATGGAGATAGCCCGAGACATAGCGCGCCGGAATACCCGCGCGCCGCGCCATGGCCAGCAGCGCATGCGCCTGATCCTGACAAACGCCCTTGCCCTGCGCCAGCGCCTCGGCGGCGGTCGTGGCGGCCTCGGTGGTGCCTGCACAATAGGCGATGTTGTCGGCAACCAGAGTGGCCAGACGATGCGCGGCATCCAGCCCGCCGCCCGTGGCCTCGGCGCTGTCGGACAGTTCTGCCAGCGCGAGATCGGCTAAGGTCACCGGCGTTGTTTCCAGATAGCATTGCGGCGGCACGCGTTCCTTATGGCCGCGCAGAATTCCCGCCAGATCGCTGGTTTCCACCTTGCCCTTGACCGATACCTCGATTTCGGAGACAGGCCCCTGAATGGACCAGGCCTGCACAAGATCCCCCGCCCCGTCGCGAAAAGAACCGCCGCGCAAACCGTCGCTGACCTTGACCTCCCAGTTCAGCACGCGTTGGCCGTCAAAGACCGAAGGCATCAGCCTGTGGCTTTGCACCACCCCGCGCACCGGCTGGCTGTAGCGATATAAGGTGACGTGATCGACAGACAGCAGCATCAGCGAATATCCCCGTTCAGATAGCTTTCATGGATTTCATACGCCAGTTTTCCGGTTTGCTGGATGAAGCGTGACAGGAACTCATGCAGCCCCTCGTCGAAAATGTCTTCCACCTGCGCTTCGGCCAGTTCGGCCAGCAAGGACCGCGCTTGCGTGCG
The DNA here is from genome assembly GCA_041583175.1 of Pseudorhodobacter sp. Taxonomy (GTDB): domain Bacteria; phylum Pseudomonadota; class Alphaproteobacteria; order Rhodobacterales; family Rhodobacteraceae; genus Pseudorhodobacter. Next base: position 1,879 of record JBFHGI010000057.1, read on the forward strand.
GGCAGTGCTTTGACGCCGGTAGCCGCGATCCAGCCGCTCCAGATGCGTGACCATCCCATCCGCGCAGGTCAGCAAGGAACGCGGGCATTGCGGGTTCAGGATCAGGAAATGCCCAATCTTGCGCGCGGTGACATCCCCACCATAAGCCCAATGGAAGGCGCGGTGCGAGGACATGGCCCGCAGCAGCGTGGTCCATTGGTAGTTATCAAGGCCGGAGCCAACGAAATCCACCCGTGGCAGCAGCACATAGTATTTCACATCCAAGAGCCGTGCAGTGCTGTCGGCGCGTTCCAGATAATAGCCGAGATTCATGAAATCATAGCCGTCGCCGCGCAGTTGCGTGGCCTCGATGCCGCCGCGCATCATCGCCGTTTGCCGCATGGTCCATTCGGTCAACCGGCTCAGGTCCAGCTCGGAACGCGGCAGGCGTTCCATCTGGCGCAACTCGTCAAAGGCGGAATTGATTGCGTCCCAGACCTGGGAGGTCAGCGCCGTGCGCACGATCCGCGCATTCTCGCGCGCGGCCGTGATGCAAGAGGCGACCGAGGACGGGTTGTCGCGATCAAAGAACAGGTGGCTTTCGATATTGCGCTGCACCGGATCGCCGTATTTCTCGGTAAAGGCGGCTTCGGTGCCGATGGCATGCAGCAGGCTGTTCCACTCGCTACGATGCCCCTGCGATGACGGGATCAGAGAGTTGCGCGCCCCCACCTGCAACAGACGCGCAGCGGTTTCCGCACGTTCCATATAGCGGGCGATCCAGTAAAGATTGTCAGCGGTTCTACTCAGCATGTCATTACCCCGCCAATACCCAAGTGTCTTTGACCCCGCCGCCCTGGCTGGAGTTCACCACAAGCGACCCTTCCGTCAGCGCCACCCGCGTCAGCCCGCCGGGCACCAGTTCGACCCGTTCACCCACAAGACAATAGGGGCGCAAATCGACGTGGCGCGGCGCGATACCCTGATCGACAAAGGTCGGCGTGGTGGACAGTGCCAGCGTCGGCTGCGCGATGTAGTTATGCGGCTTGGCCTTGATGCGCTTGGCGAAATCCTCGATTTCCGCCTTGGTGCATTTCGGCCCGACGAGCATCCCGTACCCCCCCGATCCATGCACCTCTTTGACGACCAGATCTTTCAGGTTTTCAAGCACATATTTGCAATCATCGGGCTTGGCGCATTGCCAAGTCGGTACATTGTTCAAAATCGGTTCCTCGCCCAGATAGAAGCGGACCATTTCCGGCACGAAAGTATAGACCGCCTTGTCATCCGCCACACCGGCACCGGGGGCCGAGCAAATCGCCACCCCGCCCGAACGGTAGACATCCATCAACCCCGGCACGCCCAGCATACTGTCGGGGCGGAAGCACAGCGGGTCGATGAAAGCGTCATCAATCCGGCGATAGATCACATCCACGCGGCGCGGGCCTTCGGTGGTGCGCATATAGACAAACTCGCCCTCCACGAACAGATCGGCACCTTCGACCAGTTCCACCCCCATCAGATCGGCAAGGAAGGAATGTTCGTAATAGGCAGAGTTGAAATGCCCCGGTGTCAGGATAACGATCACCGGCTCTCCCTTGCATTTCGGGGGGGCAACCGAGGCGAGCGTGCGGCGCAGAAGGTCGGGATAGGTATCCACCGGCTCGATCTGGTTTTCGCGGAACAGGGCGGGGAACATCCGCATCATGATCTCGCGGTTTTCCAGCATATAGGAGACGCCGGAGGGCGTGCGGCAGTTATCCTCCAGCACGAAAAACTCGTCCGGTCCGGTGCGCACGAGGTCAACGCCGACGATATGGCTGTAAACGCCTTTGGGCGGCAGGATGCCAACGACTTCCTTCTCATAGGCCTCGTTGCGGTAGACCAGATCGCCAGGAATACGGCCCGCGCGCACAATCTCTCCGCGCCCGTAGACATCGGCCAGAAAGGCGTTCAACGCCCGCGCGCGCTGCTTTACGCCGCGGTCCAGCTTGGCCCATTCAAAGGCCGAAAACACCCGGGGGAACATATCGAAGGGGATCAGGCGATCCGGGTCGCCACCCTCACCGTAAACCGCGAAGGTAATGCCGATGCGGCGGAACAGCGCCTCGGCCTCGGCCTGCTTCATCTGGCGCAGTTCGGCTGGCATGTTGCGCATCCAGGCGTCCAGTTGCTGATACGGCAAACGGACCTGGTCGCCCTCATACATTTCATTGAAATAGCGTGTCATACCGGTGCTGTTCCTCGCTTCGCGGGTCGATGTTTTGCCCGCAATTTCTTCCATGTTAAGCAGGTGCAATCGCCAAGGGAAAGGGCCGCGACACAGAAAGCGCCCGCGACAAGATCACCTGCCTAAAAATGAGGCAGAAGCCACCCTTCCCCTTTTCGCCGCCCGCGCTAGATTTGAAAAATGGTATGCGATCCGGTTCTACGCTTCACCGATCAGGGCATTTACTGCCCTGCGGGGGATTTTTATATCGACCCGTGGCGCCCCGTGGACCGCGCGGCCATCACCCATGGCCATTCCGATCACGCGCGCGCGGGGCACGGCCACTATCTGGCAACGGATGCCGCCCTACCCGTCATGCGCCACCGCTTGAGGCAGATCAACGCGCAGGGGCTGGCTTACGGCGCGGTGCAGCGGATCGGCGGGGCAAATGTCTCCTTTCACCCGGCAGGCCATGTGCCCGGCTCGGCGCAAATCCGAGTAGAGGTGGGGGGCGAGGTCTGGGTGGTTTCGGGGGATTACAAGCTGGAGGAAGACGGGCTGTCTGAACCCTTCGCGCCGCTGGCCTGCCACACATTCATCACCGAATGCACCTTCGGCCTGCCTGTGTTCCGCTGGCCCGCACAGGCCAAAACCGCCGCCGATATTGCGGGTTGGTGGGCGGGAAATGCCGCAGAAGGCCGCATCTCGCTGCTTGGCGCCTATGGTTTGGGCAAGGCCCAGCGCATCATGGCAATGCTGGCGCAGCAGGGTCTAGCAGGCCCGATCTTCACCCATGGCGCAGTGGAGGCAACGACAGAAATCCTGCGCAACCAAGGTTACGCGCTTCCCCCGACCACCCGTGTCGGCACCAGCCCTCTGCCGCCAAACGCGCTGGTCATCGCCCCACCCTCCGCCCTCGGCTCGGCTTGGGCGGCGAAACTGGGCCCAAGGGCAGAGGCTTTCGCTTCGGGCTGGATGGCCCTGCGCGGCGTGCGGCGCAGACGCAACCTCGGCACCGGTTTCATCATCTCCGACCACGCCGATTGGGAGGGGCTGAACACCGCCATCCGCGCCACCGGGGCCGGGACTATCTTTGCCACCCATGGCTATACCGCGCCATTCCAACGCTGGCTTGCATCGCAAGGCTATGACGCGGGCATCGTCGCAACCGAATGGCAAGGCGAAACGGCCGAGCCTGACAAAGAGATCGGCACAGAATGAAATCCGCGCCGTCTTCATCTTGGCAAAAATACCTTCAGGGGGGGAATTTTTTGTCAGAAAAAGGGGGGGGCAGACTGCCCCCCGCACCCGTTGCCACAGGCCGCGCCATGAACCGCTTTGCCCAGCTGTTCAACGCGCTTGACGCAACCACCAAAACCAGCGCGAAAACCGCAGCCCTTGCCACATATTTCCAAACCGCATCCAAATCCGACCGGGTCTGGACCATCGCGCTGCTCTCCGGTCGCCGCCCCAAACGCGCCGCAACCAGCACGCAGCTGCGTGACTGGGCCGCCGAAGCGGCGGGCCTGCCGCTGTGGCTGGTCGAAGAAAGCTACCCGATCGTCGGCGATCTGGCGGAAACCATCGCCCTGCTGCTGCCCGCCCCGCAAAGCCGCAGCAACCAAAGCCTGACGGGCTGGATCGAAACCCTGATCGCGTTGACCGACCAACCGCCCGAGGCCAAGCGCGCGGGCGTTCTGGCGGCATGGGACAGCCTTGAGACAACCGAGCGTTTTCTCTTCAACAAGCTGATTACCGGCGGCTTTCGCATGGGGGTCAGCCGGGGCCTGATGACGCGCGCGCTGGCAGAGGCCACGGGCACCGAACAAAGCCTGCTCGCGCATCGGCTGATGGGGGATTGGAACCCTGCCACCACCGGCTTCGACGATCTGATCGCAGAAACCGATTTGCAGGGCAGCACCAAACCCTATCCTTTCGCCCTCGCCTCCGGGCTGGAGGATACGCCAGACACACTTGGCCCCCGGGCAGAGTGGCTGGCCGAATGGAAATGGGACGGTATTCGCGGCCAGATCATCAACCGCCCCGGTGCCTTCGCGCTGTGGTCGCGCGGCGAGGAGTTGATCACCGACCGCTTCCCCGAGTTTGGCCCCCTCGCCCGCGCCTTGCCGCAAGGCACCGTGCTGGATGGCGAGGTGCTGGTGTGGTCAGATGATGCGCCCCTGCCCTTCGCGCTGTTGCAAAAGCGGATCACCCGCAAGACGGTGCCGAAAAAGCTGCTGGCCGAAGCGCCGGCGCGGTTTCTGGCCTATGACCTTTTGGAATGGCAGGGGCGCGACCTGCGGGGTGCCCCGCTGGCTGACCGCCGTGCAAAGCTGGAAGCCCTTCTTGCCAGCCTGCCGCCGGGCTTGCCGCTTGCCGCCTCTGTGGCGGTGACGGCGAAAGACTGGGCGGATTTGGCCAAAGCACGCCAAACCGCCCGCGTTCAGATGGCCGAGGGCTTGATGCTCAAACGCCTCGCCTCGCCCTATCACGCGGGGCGCAAGCGGGGCGATTGGTGGAAATGGAAGCTGGACCCCTATACCGTGGACGCCGTGATGCTTTACGCGCAATCGGGCCATGGCCGCCGCGCCAATCTGTTCACCGATTTCACCTTTGCGGTCCGCGATGGCGATGCGCTTGTGCCCTTCACCAAAGCCTATTCCGGCCTGACCGATGCCGAATTTCGCCAGATCACCGATTGGGTGAAAAAGCACACGCTGGAACGCTTTGGCCCCGTGCGCCGCGTGCCGCCCGAACTGGTGTTCGAGATCGCGTTTGAAGGCATCGCGGAAAGCCCGCGCCACAAATCCGGCATTGCCCTGCGCTTTCCCCGCATGCTGCGCTGGCGTCATGACAAACCGGTAGAGGAGATCGACACGCTGGACAGCCTGCGCGCGCTTTTGCCATAGGCTGCCCTTGGCACGGGCCAGCACCAACCTTAGGTAGGATGCGAAAGTGAGGCCCCATGCAATCCTTTTCCCTGCTGGATCTGTCCCCCATTCCCGAAGGCGGCACCGCTGCCGAAGCGCTGCGCAACTCTGTGGCACTCGCCCAAGCCGCAGAGGCTGCGGGCTATGCCCGTTTCTGGCTGGCCGAACATCACAACATGCCGGGGATTGCCTCGGCGGCGACAGCCTTGGTGATCGGCCATGTCGCGGCGGCCACCAAGACGATCCGCGTTGGTGCGGGCGGCATCATGCTGCCCAATCACGCGCCTTTGGTGATTGCGGAACAATTCGGCACATTGGCGACGCTTTACCCCGACCGGATTGATCTGGGCCTTGGCCGTGCCCCCGGCACCGATATGGCCACCGCCCGCGCCCTGCGCCGCCACATGGCCCCGGAGGACAGCTTTCCGCAAGACGTGCAGGAACTGATCGCCTATCTCGGTGATATGCCAGAGGATGCCCCAGTGCGCGCCATTCCCGGCCTTGGCACCCATGTGCCGGTGTGGATATTGGGCTCCAGCCTTTACGGCGCGCAACTGGCCGCCTATTTCGGCCTGCCCTATGCTTTCGCGTCGCATTTTGCCCCCGCGATGTTGGAGGAGGCGCTGGAAACCTATCGCGCCACCTTCCGCCCCTCGGCCCATCTGTCGGCGCCCTATGCGATGATGGCCGCAGGGGTTTGCGCTGCCGAAACGGATGCCGAAGCCGAATTCCTGCGCTCTTCGCAACTCCTCGCCTTTGCGCGGCTGCGTTTGGGGCGGCCAGGTAAACTGCCGCGCCCGGTGGCAGATGTGCGGGCCGAGGTGCCCGCCCCGATGCTGGCGCAAGTGGAACAGGCGCTGTCTTGTTCGGCGCATGGGTCGGCGGCCAGCGTGAAGGCACAGCTTGCCGCGCTGATCGACCGCCACAAACCCGATGAGGTGATGATCACCGGCATGATCCACGATCCCGCCGCCCGCATCCGCTCTTTCCAGATCGCCGCCGATGCGCTGCGCGACTTGCAACGCCCCGCGAATGCGGCGTGAACGGGGTGGGTTGTTCCCCCCGCCCGCTGCGCCTACACATGACCAAAGCCGCAATATCAGAGGTTGAAGATGACAGTTTCCCCCCGCCGCCCCGTATTTGACGCCAATGCAACCGGATCGGGGGGCTTGGGCAAATTGCCCGATTGGGACCTGACAGATCTTTATCCCGCCCCTGATGCGCCGGAATTTGACCGCGACATGGACTGGCTGGAAAAGGCCTGCGCCGATTTCGCGACCACATACGAAGGCAAGCTGGCCACGCTGGATGCCGATGCCATGCTGAAATGCGTGCAGGACTATGAGGCGATTGACGTGACCGCAGGGCGCGTGATGTCCTATGCCGGCCTGCGCTATTACCAGAACACGATGGATAGCGAGCGCGCCAAATTCATGGCCGACGCGCAGGATGAGATCACGAATTTCACAACCCCGCTGGTGTTTTACAGCCTGGAGTTCAACCGTCTGGACGAGGCGCATCTTAACGGGCTTCTGGCCGCCAATGCCGATCTGGCCCGCTATAAACCGGTGTTTGACCGCATGCGCGCCATGCGCCCGCATCAGTTGTCTGATGAGCTGGAAAAATTCCTGCACGATCAATCCACCGTTGGTGCCGCCGCGTGGAACCGGCTGTTTGATGAAACCATGGCCGGCCTGATGTTCGATGTCGCGGGTGAGGAAGAGCCGCTGAACCTTGAGGCCACGCTGAACCTGCTGACC
>JBFHGI010000058.1:0-8695 GCA_041583175.1 Pseudorhodobacter sp.
AGGGCGCGGAGATCGGGAGCGATCGGGCCCTTATGTTCAATCGTCAGATAGGAAATGCAGCGCCGTGCGTCCAGTTGATACGGGGCGGGGAAGGCTTTGGTGGGGCAAATATCAAGGCAAGCGGTGCAATTGCCGCAATGGCTGGTTTCCGACTTGTCTTTAGGCAAGTCCAGCGTGGTAAAAATGGAGCCGAGAAAGAACCAGCTTCCCAGATCACGGGACAGAAGATTGGTGTGCTTGCCTTGCCATCCCAAACCCGCCGCCTGCGCCAAGGGCTTTTCCATCACGGGCGCGGTATCGACGAAAACCTTGATCTCGGCGCCTGTTGTTTCCACCATCCATCTCCCCAAGCGCTTGAGCCGCTTTTTCACCAGATCATGATAATCCCGCCCTTGGGCATAGACGGAAACGGCGGCACGGTCGCGTTGCGCCAAGACATCAAGCGGATTGCCCTCGGGGGTGTAAAGCTCTGCCAGCATGATGACAGAGCGCGCCTCGGGCCAAAGCGCTGCGGCAGACCCGCGCCAACCCATCCGTTCGGCCATCCAGCCCATTTGCCCGTGACGCCCCAAGTCAACAAACTCGGTCAACCGCGCGGCGGTGTGGGGCGTGGCATCTGGGGCACAGATCCCGAATGCCGAGAACCCTTCCGCCAAGGCCCGGGCGTTGATTGTGTCGCGAAGGGCGGAGTTGTGCACGGCCCGATCAGGCGGCTTGCGGGGCGCGGGCTTCGGTCAGGATGGCGTGCAGTTTCGCGGGGTCGGTGTTGGCCCGCAGTTTCGCCACCACGCCCGCATCCCGCATCGTGCGCGACACCAGAGCCAAGGCTTTAAGATGGTCCACCCCGGAATCCTTGGGGGCAAACAGGGCAAACACCAGATCCACCGGTTGCCGATCGACCGAATCGTAGTCCAGCGGCTTTTCGAGACGGACAAAAACCCCGACGATCTTCTCCAGCTCCTGCAAGCGCGCATGGGGGAGGGCGATGCCATGGCCCACACCGGTTGGGCCAAGGCTTTCGCGTTCTTGCAGACCATCAATCGCAACAGAGCCATTCAAATCATGGACTGAGGCAACAATCTCTCCGATCTCTTGGAAGAGACGTTTCTTGCTCGTCAGGTGGTTCACGATGCGAACTGCACCGGGCGCCAGTATGTCTGATAGATTCATGGTCCGCTTTTTCCTGCGCCACGTCGCGGCGCGTTATTTACTGTTGCGCGGGTCAATCCAGCCGACGTTACCATCATCACGACGATATACGACATTCACACCGCTATGCTTCGAGTTGCGAAACACCAACATACGTTGCCCTGCCAGTTCCAACTGCATGACCGCTTCGCCGACGGAGAGGGTGGGAACCTTGGTTTCCATCTCGGCGATGATCATCGGTTGAAGTGATTCAGGCTCCGCATCCTCATGTTCCTCGTTTCCCGCGAGGATATAAGAGGAACCGCCGTCAAACTCAACAGGGGTCACGCGATCACGGTGGTGGTCGCGCAGGCGGCGCTTGTAGCGGCGCAGTTGCTTATCCATCTTCTCACGGCAGGCCTCGAACGCGGCATAGATTTCAGAGGCATGGCCTTTGGCTTGCGCTGTCAGCCCGGTGGATAGGTGGATTGTCGATTCACAGACCAATTCATGAGCATTCCGAGAGAAAATAACGACAGCTTCGGTCGGGCGCTGCGCGTATTTTTCAACAGTCTCTCCAAGTTCCGCTTTCACATGGGTTTGAAGTGCCTCACCAATGTCGATTTGTTTGCCCGTGATCTGATACCGCATAATCCCTCCTCTTCGTTTCGGCATAGGATACCTGCACGTTGCAAGGCACCCTGCCGATGGGTTTAGACACCAAACAAGTTAACGAAAACCTTTTGTTTCCCGGACGTTAAGCCTGTCATCAAAAGCGGCTTCCCTCGTTTGGTAGTGCTAGCATCCTGAGTATTTGGCGATACAGAAGGGCGACTTGTCAATGGGGTCGTATGGAAACGACGGCTTGAGCGGCAATTCGCGTGTTTCGGGAAAAGGCTGCGTCAGTGCGCGGGGCAGTTGCGCATTGGTATCGCGGACGCGCGAGTGCGTGAAGCGATTCAACCATGGTCACAAGGCTTTAGCTGATGCGGAAGTTCTGGCCCAGATAGACGCGACGCACGTTCTCATCGCGCACGACCTCTTCGGTGGTGCCGCTCATCAGGACGGTGCCATCGTGCAGGATATAAGCGCGATCAACGATTTCCAGCGTTTCGCGGACATTGTGATCGGTGATCAGCACGCCAATCCCACGCCGCTTCAAATCGCTGACGAGGTGGCGAATCTCGCCCACCGCGATCGGGTCCACGCCCGCAAAGGGTTCGTCCAGCAGCAAATATTTCGGGTCGGCAGCAAGGCAGCGCGCAATCTCGACCCGCCTCCGCTCGCCTCCTGACAGCGCCAATGCAGGCGCGCGGCGCAGATGGGTGATGGAAAACTCCGACAAAAGTTCTTCCAGCCGTTCGCGGCGTTTGTGGCGATCATCCAGCGCGATTTCCAGCACGGCGAGGATGTTCTCTTCCACCGACAGGCCATGAAAAATGCTGACTTCCTGTGGCAGGTAGCCGATCCCAAGGCGGGCGCGGCGATACATCGGCAAGCCGGTCACATCGCGGCCATTGATCAGCACTTGCCCGCCTTCTGGCGAAACAAGGCCGGCAATCGCGTAAAAACAAGTCGTCTTGCCGGAACCGTTCGGACCCAGCAAAGCCACCACTTCCCCACGGTTGAGGTGCATGGACACGTCCCGAATGACAGGGCGTTTCTTGTAGCTTTTGCGCAGGCCGCGAATATGCAGACCGGCGTCCCCTGATTTTACTTCAAGTTCTGGCGGAGACATCAGTTCTTCGCCTTCCCCGGCTGGAATACCGTTTGCACGCGGCCTTCCATCACGCCGGTACCGGCTTTGAGATCAATCACCAGCTTCTGCCCCGATAGCGCATTGCCGCCCTGGGTCAGCAAGACATCACCCGTCATCACCACTTGCCCGCTGTCGATGGTGTAGATGGCGTCACGGGCCTCTGCGGCATCTGTTGCGTTGATCAGCGTCACGCCTTCGCTGGCAAAGAGTTTGGAAATACCTGTGCCGTCAGTGGTGTATTCGACCTTTACCCGCCCGGCAGACAGCCGCATTTCCCCCTGCCCGACCAAGACGTTGCCACTGAAAACGGCCGTGCCGTCGGCTTGGTTGACTGACAGGTTGTCCGCCGATACCTCAACGGGCAGCGATGTGTCCTGTTTCAAACCGCCAAAGGCGACGCTTGCACCTTGGGGCCACGCCGCCGCGGGGGCGAGGGCAAACAATGCCACGATTGTGGTAACGCGAAACGCCTTGAACATGCCCTATCCTGAAACCTATTGCTGACCTGCTGGAAGATATAGCAGCCTAACGCCATTTTTGAAAACAAGAAGATAGGTATCGCTGCCATCACTTTGATGAGTGATTTCCATCAGACCGGCTGTGATGGTACCGGCGGACCCCGTTCCATGAACCTCGCCTTCGCTGATAATCGATGTCCGGTCCAGCGCCGCTGTCAGGGCCTCTGTCTCCAACTCATAGCCGGTCGAAGTGGTGATGGTCACGCCTCCGTCCACCTTGAAGCTATTGGTCGTCGCATCGAGAACGCCGTGCGCCGCCACAAGTTTTGCAGAGCCGCCGTCAGGGGTTTGCAACTCCGCCACCAAGCTGTTGGCGCTGGCCTCGGTGGTGCCCTCGCGTTCGGGCCGCGCTTCGGCGGCGGCGATGGTCAGGGCAGCCCCGTCATCGGTCACACCGGCCCAAGTGGGGTTGGTCAGGCGCGGTTCGCGCACACGGTCTTCGATATCGACCTCGGCAAAGGGAATGGCATCTGCGGGATCAATCGTGCGCGAAACCAGAAACAGGGTCGACAAGATTGCCAGTGCCACCAAGGGCAGGGCCACTTTGAGCCATGCGACAACGGTGGAATGAAAGTTGTCGTGACTGGTCATTGCGCTCACGTTTAGGTCGAGTATCCGCTTAAATTAATCGCTTCTGCCAAAGGGGCCAAGCCATTCGAGGCGGAAGTGGCATTGATCCGCCGATACCATCCTAGTGATGGTAGATATCAAGCGGCTCGTCATAGCCCATCAGATCCAGTTCCGCCCGTGTCGGTAGGAAATGAAACAGCCGTTGCGCAAGATCCAACCGGTCCTCGCGGATCAGGCGGGCCTCCAGCGCGTCTTTCAGCTTGTGCAGATAGAGCACGTCAGAGGCCGCATAATCCTTTTGCGCCTCGGTCAGAGTGTCTGCGCCCCAATCAGAGGTTTGCTGCTGTTTGGACACGTCAACGCCGACCAGTTCCGACAACAGGTATTTCAAGCCGTGCCGATCGGTGAAGGTGCGTACAAGGCGCGAGGCGATTTTGGTGCACCAGACCGGGGCGGTGACAATGCCAAAAGCATTTTGCAAGGCAGCAATATCAAAGCGGCCGAAATGGAACAGCTTGGTGACTTTCGGGTCCGTCAGCAACCGCTCCAGATTGGGGGCGGAGGTTTGGCCTTTGGCGATCTGCACCAGATGTGCGTTGCCATCGCCTGACGACAGTTGCACTACACAAAGTCGGTCGCGTCGTGGGTCCAGCCCCATGGTTTCAGTATCAATCGCGACGATTGCGCCAAGGTCGAGCCCGTCGGGCAGGTCGTTTCGATAGAGATGGATGGTCATGGTCTGGCTACTTTCGGCTTTTCGGGCATATGCGGTCAGGCGCTTATAGGCGCGCAGAGGGGGCATTGCCAAGCCAATGCTGATTTGCAACGCATTGCAGCCATTTTGCGAAGGTGCTTTACCATTACGGCAGAATAGCGGAAATTAAAAAAATCGATATTCGGGGATTAAATCATGTCTAACCCACTTTATGATACTCTCTTTGGCCGTCATATCGGAAGGGAGGATGCTTTTCTCATCCTGCCTGAGGGGCAACTCTCTTACGCGGATTTCCTGACCCGCGCGGCGCGATTTGCGGCAGAGATCAAAGCCTTGGGCCTGCAAGCCGGGGATCGTCTGGCGGTGCAGATCGACAAATCCCCCGATGCGCTGGCGGTCTATGCGGCCTGTGCGCAGACCGGCGTGATCTTTCTGCCGCTAAATACGGCTTACACTGCCGCAGAGGTTGCCTATTTCGTCGAAAACTCCGGCGCGCGGCTGTTTCTGTCGACACCGGCCCGTGAGCCAGAGCTTGCGCCGATGGCCGAAGCGGCTGGTGCCATGCTCCGCAGTCTGGGGGCGACGGGAGAGGGCAGCTTTGCGATCGCGGCGACCAAGCAAGAGCCGCTTTGGGAGGTAACCCCGCGTGCAGGTGATGATCTGGCAGCATTTCTCTATACCTCGGGCACCACAGGCCGTTCCAAGGGCGCGATGCTGAGCCAGAACAATCTGTTGTCCAATGCGCGGGTCTTGGCGGAGTTCTGGCAATTCACGGCGCAGGATGTCTTGCTTCATGCCTTGCCGATCTTTCACACGCATGGGCTGTTTGTTGGGACGAATGTCACGCTGATTGCAGGCAGCGCGATGATCTTTCAACCCGGTTTCAACGTGGATGCCCTGATCGGGGCGCTACCACAGGCCACATGCCTGATGGGGGTGCCGACCTTCTACACCCGTCTGCTGGCAGACCCACGCTTTACCCGCGATCTGGTCAAGCATATGCGGCTGTTTGTGTCTGGCTCGGCGCCCTTGTTGGCGGAAACCCACCGGCAGTTCGAGGAATTGACCGGCCATCGCATTCTGGAACGCTATGGCATGACGGAAACCAATATGAACACCTCCAACCCCTATGCGGGCGAGCGCCGCGCCGGAACCGTCGGGATGCCACTGCCGGGGGTCGAGGTGAAAGTGACGGACCCGAGCAGCGGGGCCACCTTGCCACAAGGCGAGATCGGGCTGATCGAGGTGCGCGGGCCCAATGTGTTCAAAGGCTATTGGCAGATGCCGGAAAAGACAGCCGAAGAATTGCGGGCGGATGGGTTTTTCATCACCGGCGATCTGGGTGTGATCGACGCAGACGGGTATATTTCGATCGTCGGGCGCAATAAGGACCTGATTATCGCGGGCGGCTATAACATCTATCCCAAAGAGATCGAGGTCATTCTGGATGATCAGCCGGGGGTGTTGGAATCCGCCGTGATCGGGGTGCCGCATGCGGATTTCGGGGAAAGCCCGGTTGCTATTGTCGTGGCTGAAAAAGGTGGTGTAGCGGTCGCGGATTTGAAAGCGGCTCTGGAGAGGTCACTGGCGAAATTCAAATTACCGCGTGAGATTTTTGTGGTGCCGGAATTGCCGAGAAATACCATGGGCAAGGTGCAGAAGAATGTCTTGCGGGAGATGTATGCCAAGGGAGAGCTTTGACCGGCGTGTGAGGTTGAGGGGGAGGGGGGCTGTCTGCCCCCCTCGGCGCAAGGCGCCTCACCCCCCGAGGATATTTTTGACCAGATGAAAATGCGTTGAATGATGGGGTTTGAGCTAGAGACAGCGCGGCTTTGGATGGAGCCGTTTTGCCCTGCGCATCTGGAAGGGTTGTTCGCGATGGACAGCGACCCCGAGGTCATGCGGTTTATCGGTGATGGCAAGCCACGGTCGCGCGCCGAGACGGAGGAGGCAATTGGCCGTGTGCAGGGGCGCTGGGCGCAATACGGGTTTTCCTGGTGGGCGTTGATTGCCAAGGAGGGCGGGGCTGTGCTGGGCAGTGCCTGTGTGCAGCATCTGGCGCATGTCGAGACCGCCCCGCTGGAGATTGGCTGGCGGTTGCGGCGTGCGTCTTGGGGGCAGGGCTATGCCTCGGAAGCCGCGCGGGCGGCGGTTGGGTTTGCCTTTGAGCGGGTTGGCGTTGACCATGTTCTGGCAGTGGCAAACCCCGCGAACCACGCCTCTATCCGCGTGATGGAGCGGCTGGGGATGCGCTCTCTGGGGATAGAGACACATTATGACCAGCCTTGTGCGACCTATCGTCTGGACAAAGCCTAGAGGGGGGCGGGGGCGACATCATGAATCCAGAACTGGCCGCCCTCATATCCGCCTTTGACGAGATGGCCTTGCGTCCTGATTTCGGGGTGGTCATCTACCCAATCGCGATAGCGGTCATTGGTGAGGATCTGCGCGCCTAGTTCACGGGCGGCTTGCAAGATCACAGGGTCAGCGGGGGTGCCTTTGGCAACCACCACAACGCGGTCTTCTGGCAGGCCCAGCAGTTTCGCCAAGGCGCCGTCGTCCGTGTATTTCCCTGTCAGTAGATAGCCTGCATTCGCGTCGAAAATCGCGCCCGCCTCATAGCCCTTTTCGTCAAGAAGCTTCAACACGCTGCGGAGGGTTTCCAGCTTTGGGCTGTTGTCATGCCAATACATGACGTTGGACCCGTCGACCACGATTTGCTTTTTGGTCCGGTGCTTGTGCTTGCGGTTGCGCAGCAGCAGGAACAGGCTGGCAAGCAGCACAGGGAGGGAGAGCAGCAGCCAATCCGACAGGTCCGGCAGCAGAAGCGCGGCGAACGTAAGGACGGCGGCCAGAACACTGACGAGGCTGAGAAACATCATCTTGTGCTTGCTTTCCTAGCCCCAGGCGTAATTGAAGCTAACGGAAATGCGGTCATCTTCGGCCATGTTCATCGGTACCTCATGCCGCAGCCAGCTTTCCCACAGCAGGATGTCGCCCACCTTCGGTTTGACATAGATGAAGCTGCGCAAATCCTCGGCGGCGTCCGTGCGGCGGGGCGGCGCGGCCATCATCATCTGGGCGCGCGGGTCTTCGAATTTGATGGCGCTGGCCCCTTCCGGCATCGCGACATAGGTGGTGCCGCTGATCACGCTATGCGGGTGGATATGCGAGGTATGGATGCCCCCTTGCGGCAGGATATTGATCCAGAGCGAATCCAGCCGCAGCTTCTTGCCGCCCAGATCGAAGGCAAGCGTATCGGCAAAGGCGGCGACATGCTTGTCCAATGCCTTCGCCACCAGTTTGAACAGCGGGTCGCGCCACGGCAGGTCATCAAGCGAGGCATAGCTGGTATAGCCGGGGAAATCATTGGCCTCGCACCAGTTCTGTCCCGCTTCATCATCTTCGGCGATGCCAAGGCAGGTGTTCTCCAATTCCTCCGCGCTGATCTTATCGCCGAACTCGGTGAGGCTGGCGCGGTAGAGGCGAGTGGCGAAGAGAGAGGAAATGCTGGACATGAGATACCTGAGGGGCTGGAGTTTGATACAGTCTTGGCACAGGCCGCGCTTTGTCAGCAAGGCAATATGCTGCGGCTATTTGCGGCGCAGGTGGTAAGTCAGGGCTGCGGCAATGCAGAGGCGCAGGGGGATCGGGTCGAAAGCCGCAGGTTCAACCAGAATGGCGCGATTTTTGGAAAACGTGAGAACGCCGTCAAACTGGCTGCGGAAGTCTTCGACCAGCGTGGTGTTGCAGTTGAAAAACAGGGCGGGCAGCGCCGAGGCTTTGTCGACGCCGAGGCGAATGGTGCTGCCCGCTTTGGTTTGCGTGGTCAGATAGGCGGGCTCTGCCCAGCGCAGCGTTTCTTCCAACGCGCCGACGCGCGGGTCGGCAGTTGCGACATCGAAGATCAACCCGCGCAGGGTCGCCATAATGGGGCGGTGCTTGGGCGAGAAGGATTGGAAGGCTGCGGTTATGGCCTCTGGCATCGGGGGGTGCTGCATCTTG
>JBFHGI010000059.1:0-8593 GCA_041583175.1 Pseudorhodobacter sp.
CTTTCCCCCCGAGGTATTTTTGCCAAGATGAATTAGCGTTTGATGCCGATATTCAGGGTGTTGAGCGCCCAGCTTGCCACTTCCGCCATCAGCGCTTGGTTGGCCTGGTTGAAGCCTTCGACAAGCGGCAGGGTGTCGGTTGAGGCGACCGTAGCGCTGCTGTTGAAGCTGCGGGAGGATAGGATTGCGGCGTCATCCTCGCGCACCATGCGGGCAGTCAGGCGCAAACGGATCTGCGCAGTTTTGCCATCGGGGCCGACTTCGGCTTGAAAATCCGTCAACTCGCTAACCAAGGCGTAATCGCCCGAGGCCCCCAGAGGGCGGCGGCCAACATATCGAAAGCCATTGCTGTCCTCGAGTGTTCGGACCAGCAGGGTTTGCACCATGATCGGGGTTTCTTCGGCCCATTGCGCATCGGGCAGGTAGGCAGCTTGCAGCGGATGCGGGCGGATCAGGATGCGGTCGGTGCTCAGCGCGCCGGGGGCTGTGGGCAGTTCCACCACCAATTGCCGCGAGCTGGTGCTGCGGGCCACGGGCGGGGCCGCTGGAGCGGACAGATCGTAATTGTCCAGCGGGGTAGCGGCGCCGCTGAGCGCAGAAAGGGCGGAGCATCCGGAAAGCAGCGCGACAGTGGTGAGGGCAAGCAGGAAGGGGCGCGGGGTCATGGCAGGGACCTCTTTCAATTGCGTTTGTAAACGGGGGTATCGCCCCCAAGGAAGAACCGCGCGGGATCGCGCTGGATTTGTTTGGTCAGTTGTTCAAGATTGCTGATCAGATCGCGGGTTTCGCGGGCCAAGCGAGTAAATTGGGGCAGCGCTGTTGTGGTGAAATCGCGGATCGGCGGGTCAGAGGCGGCAACGACCGCCGAGACACGTTCAAAGGTTTCGCGCGCGGCGTTAGAGGCGGCTTGCAGATCGGCTGTCACCCCTGGAATGGCATCGGACACGCCGGCGATGGCCACATCCAGCCCGTCAATCGTGCGGCGCAGATCGGTGACGATGGCGCTGACATCTTCATTGATCACGCGGTCCGCCCCGTCAAAGGTTTTCTCGGCCGCAACCAAGGTGCGTTCGCCCACGGCAAGGGCGGAATTGATCGCGTCCAGTGTGGTATTGGCGCGGGTGAAGCTTTCGGTAACGGCGGCGAGGCTGGCGCTGGCATCATCCATCAGACCGTCAGCCTTGCTGCTTGCAGTCGTCAGGGAATTGCCGACATCGGCAATGACCCGATTGGCAGTGGCGGTGGCGGTGCGGATATCGGCCACCATTGCTGGCAAATCCTCTTGGGCCGCGCGGGAAATCGGGGCGAGGGCCGCGCGGGCCTCGGCCACCAGTTCGGCGCCGTCGATGGTGACCAGATCGTCAAAGCTGATCGACGCTTCATCCATGGAGATCAGCGTTTCATTCAGTTGCACGATCACGGCATCGGTCGCCTTGATCGTGGCTTCGGCCTCCATTAGCCGGGCGGAGGCGATTTCACCGGTTTTCTTGAACTCTGCCACCATGGCGCGGGCCTCCTCGCCAAGCTGTGCAATCTCGGCCCGGGTTTCGGCGATTCCGTCGACCAGTTGTTGGGTTGTCGCGGTCAGGTCCTTTTCGATGAAAGTTTCGGCCTTTGCCAACGTTTCCGTCGTTTGCTCCAGCGTTTTGGTGCCAGTGACCACGGTGGTTTGCGACTCCTCGGCCAGTTCCTTGATCGAAATCAACATCTCATCTGCAGTTTCAAACAAAGTCTCGGCTTTGGAGGTCACGCCTTCGAGCATCACATTGAAATTTGAAATTTCGATCGCGAAGGCGGAAATCGCACCGGAAACAACTGTGAAATCATCCAGCGCCTGCGCAAAGCCTTCGGAGGCGGTTTCAACGTTGACCAGGATATTATCCACGCGGTCCACGTTTTCATCGCTGATCAAGCCGCGCAGGTCTCGCACGATATTCAACACTTCGGTGACAAGCTCCGGCGCGTCTTCGGACAGGCTTTGCAACATGGAGCGGCCCGCCTCAATCTGCGGAATCACCTGATCAGAGACGTCGCGTAACAACGGTTCGCGCACTTCACCCGCGCTGATGCCAACATAAGAAACACCTGTCACGCCTTGGCTTTCAATCGTGGCGACGGAGCCGGCCCGCACAGGAGTATTCTGCGCCACTTCAAGCCGGACCAGGATAGTGCCGTCGTTATCGGGTGACAGGCGGACTTGCGTGACCTGACCAACCGGAAGGCCGGCAAAGCGCACATCCGAGGCGCGGGCAAGGCCGGACACGGAAGTAAACTTCACATCATAATAAGCGAATTGCTTGTCCAACTCGACACGCGCGAACCATAGCGAAAAGGCGATCAGGCCAATGAAGCCCAAGATCGTGAAAGCCCCGATGAGAACGTAATTCGCCCGTGTTTCCATGGCTTTACTCGCCTTTCGTCTTAGGTATGGCTTCTATCGCGGCGCGGGCGCGAGGGCCGTGGAAATACTCATGCACCCAAGGGTGTTCGACATCCAACATCTCTCTCATCGTACCCGTCACCAGCACCTTTTTTTCGGCGAGAACCGCGATGCGGTCACAGGTTGCGTGCAGCGTATCAAGATCATGGGTGACGAGAAAGACCGTCAAACCCATGCTGATTGAAAGTTGCCGGATCAGAATATCGAAATCGGCGGCACCAATCGGGTCCAGCCCGGCGGTAGGCTCATCCAAAAACAGGATCTCGGGGTCCAAGGCCAAAGCGCGGGCAAGGCCTGCCCGTTTGCGCATCCCCCCCGACAGTTCGGAGGGAAATTTGTCTCCCGCGAGATAGGGAAGCCCGCTGAGCGAGATTTTCAGATCGGCCATCTGGCTGCGCAGCTTCGGGCTGAGCCCTTCAATATGGCGCATGGGAACTTCGATATTCTCGCGCACATTCAGCGAGGAGAACAGCGCACCATCCTGAAACATCACCCCCCATCGCTGCTCCAGCGCGGTGCGTTCCTCATCCGAGGCTGTCAAGACATTGGTACCCAGCACGTCAATCTCGCCCGCCGCCGGGGTTTGTAGCCCGGAAATAGAACGAAGCAGAACGGATTTCCCGGTGCCAGAGCCGCCGACCACGCCCAACACCTCGCCCCGATAGACATCGAGATCAAGGTTGTCATGCACGACATGGCTGCCGAACTGATTGCGTAAGCCACGAATGCGGATGACGATTTCGCGGTCTTGGTCTGCGTCTGTCATACACCCACCTGCGCGAAAAAGATGGAAAAGATCGCATCGGTGACGATTACCGCGAAAATCGCCGTGACCACCGAGGCAGAGGTTTGCTGCCCGAGGCTTTCGGCGTTGCTGCCCACCTGCATGCCCGCATGGCAGCCAACGATCCCGATGATCAGTGCAAAGAAGGGCGCCTTGATGATGCCGACCAGCAAATGCCAGATGCCGGTGTTTTCTATCAGCCGTGTCTGGAACATGCCGGGAGAGATGCCCAGATCAATCCACGACATCAGCCCGCCGCCGATGAGGCCAGACAGGTTGGCTATCAGCCCGAGAATGGGCAGCATCAGTAACAGGGCCAGAATGCGCGGCACGAACAGCGCGTCGGCCACGTCAATGCCCAAGGTGCGCATAGCGTCGATTTCCTCGCGCATTTTCATGGAACCGATGGCGGCGGTAAAGGCCGAAGCCGTGCGCCCCGCCACGATGATTGCCGTCAGAAGGATGCCAAGTTCACGCAGGATGGACACGGCGATCAGGTCCACGACAAAGACCTCGGCTCCGAATTGCCGCAACTGGGTGGAGCCCTGGAAGGCCAGTACCACACCAATGAGGAAGGACATCAGGGCCACGATGGGAACCGCTTTTACACCCACCTCCTGGCAATGATGCACAAGCGCAGTGAAGCGGAAATTGCTGGGCCGCAAGAGCGAGCGCACAAGCCGATGCAGAAAAAGCCCTAGATAGCCAAGAAGTTGCAAGCCGAAATCAAAGGTGCCTGCGACCTTGCGACCGACAAGTTCAACGCGGTCAACCAGTGTTTTGGGTTTCGCGGCGACTGTGTCCGGCTTTGGCAGCGCTTTGCGGACCGTGGCCAGCAGTGCCTCTGTCTTATCCGTCAGACCCGTGATCGTGAGGCTTTGGGCGTTCTGCTCAGCCTCGACAATTGCCCAGGCGGCGCTGGTATCAAGACGCGTTACCTCTGACAGATCGACTGTCACCGCGCCATTTGCAGATTGCAATTTGCCCACCAGATCGTTGAGTGCGCCTAACGAAAACGCCCCGCGCAAACTGACGAGGGTTTCATCCCCGTTGCGGGAGGTTTCGACTTGGGCTGGCAGCGGTTCTGTCATCACGTCCGGATTGCGGCTGGGAGCTGTCGCTTTGGGTTATCATGCTGCACAAAGAGGGGCCATTCTCTTTTCCCGCCGATTGCAAGGGCGGCCCAAAAAGTCTAATCCGGTTGCAGATTTACAAGAGGTGACGGCATGGATGCGGTAAACATGACCGAAATGATGAGAAGTATCGGTCTCGCGGCGCGGGAAGCAGCGGCGGAACTGGCCTATGCCAGTGCCGAGCGGAAACATGCGGCCCTGATCGGCGCGGCAGAAGCCGTTTGGGAGGCACGCGAGACGATTATCGCCGCCAATGCCAAGGACATGGCGTTCGGCGGCGAGAAAGGGCTGTCAGCGGCGATGCTGGATCGGTTGTTGCTTGATGAACCTCGCATCCGCGGCATCGTGGACGCCTTACGCACTATCGCCGAGCAGCGCGACCCTGTTGGGGATGTGATTGCCGAATGGGATATGCCCACGGGGTTGCACATCCAGCGGGTGCGCACACCTTTGGGCGTGGTCGGTGTGATCTACGAATCCCGCCCCAATGTGACGGCGGATGCGGGGGCGCTGTGCCTGAAGGCGGGCAATGCGGTCATCTTGCGCGGCGGGTCGGAGAGTTTTCATTCCTCCAGCGCCATTCATGCCTGTATGGTCAAAGGCTGTGTTCAGGCGGGCTTGCCCGCCGCGTCAATCCAACTCATCCCGACGCGTGACCGCGCCATGGTGGCCGAAATGCTGCGCGCCGTGGAGTATATCGATGTGATCGTGCCGCGCGGGGGCAAGGGCTTGGTTGGCCTTGTTCAGCGCGAAGCGCGCGTGCCAGTGTTCGCGCATCTGGAAGGCATTTGTCACATCTATGCCGATGGCGAGGCCGATCTGACGAAGGCGCGGGCCGTGGTGCTGAACGCCAAAACCCGCCGTACCGGGATTTGCGGCTCGGCGGAATGTCTGCTGATAGATCGGGCTTTCTGGGCAAAACACGGCCCCGTGCTGATCGAGGATCTGCTGGCGGCGGGTGTTGAGGTGCGCGGCGCGGGCGAGATTGCACAGGTGCCGGGGGTGATCGCGGCCAAGCCCGAGGACTTCGGGCAGGAGTTTCTTGACATGATCATAGCGGCCAAGCTGGTGGACGGGGTGGATGAGGCAATCGCGCATATCCGCAAGTATGGCTCCAACCATACCGAAGCAATTCTGACCGAGAACAACGCGGTCGCAGCGCGATTCTTTCAACGGCTCGACAGTGCTATCCTGATGCATAATGCTTCGACCCAGTTTGCCGATGGCGGCGAATTCGGGATGGGGGGAGAGATTGGCATCGCGACCGGAAAGATGCACGCCCGCGGGCCGGTGGGGGCCGAACAACTGACCAGTTTCAAATATCTGGTGACGGGGGATGGCACCTGCCGGAAGTGATCGTTTCTGATGGCGGACGCCTCCGGCGGGGAGGTATTTGGGCCAAGATGAAATCAGACGTCAGAGCGGGCGTTCGAAGTAGAGGATGAAGTGATCCATCTGCGGGGTCAGATTGTGGTAGGGACTGCGCTCGGTAAAGCCGAGGGACCGATAGAGCTTAATTGCCCCAGTTAACGCGCGGGCAGTATCGAGACGGATGGTGTGGAACCCCGCCGCGCGGGCGCTTTCCATCAGCGCAATGCTGATTTGGCGTGCGAGACCTCTTCCGCGCGCGGAGGGGGTTACAAAAAGCCGCTGGATTTCCCCAATGCCGGGGGCGAATGTGCGGAGCATGCCGCAGGCAAGCGGGGTGGCGCCGTCCCAAGCGATCAGCAGTTGCCCCGAGGGCGGTTGATGGATGCGCGCAAACTCTGTCAGCCAGTATTCAGATGCTTCCGGGCTGTATTTTTGGGTAATCGCACTGCGCTCTTGAGGCATTTCTGTGCACAGAGCCTCGATATAGCCGAGAAAAAGCGTGCGCAAAGCAGGTTCATCGGTCGGAAAAACAGCGGGCCGCAGGTCAATCATGTGGATGGTCCTTGCAAAGGAGTCATGAAGTCGCCGCTTCCTGGGTTGCGGGCGGGATATGGAGCCCAGGGTAGGTAAAAGGCAGATGCAGCGCACGCGCGCTTCTGGCGCGCAGCGGCAGGTTAATGGGCATTTCGGACCTCTTGCACGGTGTCTTGCACGCAGCGAAGCACGCGACTTTAGGGCGGTCAATGGCGCATCAAAAGCTGAGTTTGAGTTCCGTCCCTGATATTTCGACGCGCAATTGGCGGCTTTGTTGGCTGAGTTCTGCTGGAAACAGCGCAAAGTGAACCTGCGCTGGCCCAAGTTCTGCCGATGGTTTGGACAAGTTGTCCCAAAGGCCTCCGTCAATGCGAAAGCGCTCCGCACGTGCCGTGATTTGCCATTTGGTATCCTCTTGCGTCACGGTGATCCGCCCGCCATAGGCAAGCGCCGTTTCGCAGCAAAGGATGGCGAGAAAGGCCAGCTTCGCTTCCCGCCGTAGCGCATCGCCGGGGCGTTGCCAGTCAATGCTGATGCGACCGCCTTGGGTCGTGTCAGCTAGGGTCTTTACCAGTTCGGGGCGACCAATACGTTGGTCGCCACCAGACAACCCAAAGGCCACACGGAAAAAACGGATGCGGGCATTGGCAGAGGCGACGCTTTCCGCAATCAGCGCCAGTTCAGGCGAAGGCGTACCGCCTTCCATCATAAGCAGTTCTACCCCATTGCCGATAGCGCCGATCGGGCTGATAAGATCATGGCATATGCGAGACCCGAGAAGGGCTGTAAGATCAGCTTGGTCGGTCATTTAGGTGTCCTGCTTGGGAGGAATGAGATGAATTCGATTTTGGAGCCGGGAATGATTGTTCGGCATCCGCAACAACCCGATTGGGGCTATGGTCAGGTTCAATCGCGCGTGGGCGACAGGATTACCGTAAACTTTGAACATCAGGGTAAGGTAACGATTGATGGAAGCATCGTTGGGCTGGAGCCTGTATTTGACTTGGGAAACCGAGACTAGAAGGGATGGGTTTGGATTTCAACCAAAGATTGAATTTCGCGGAGATACTGCCGTTCCTGCGGAAGGTCGGAAAGGTTGCATCGGCGTAACAGCGCGCCTAGGTAGGGCCTGACATGAAAACATGGGGTGACAATGCAGGCCGATGAACGTCATTTCACGCTGAGATTGGCACAGGATGCCCGTGATCTGGCGGCGGCACAGCGGCTCCGCTATAGCGTTTTCGTGGAGGAGTTGGGGGCTGCGGGGCCTTTGGTCGACCACGAGGCACGGTTGGAGTGTGATGCGTTTGATCCGGTCTTCGACCATCTGCTGCTGATCGACCAACGCCGTGACGCCGCCGCGCTGGAGGACGTTGTAGGGGTATACCGCTTGCTTCCCGGAGCCCGACTTGCGGCAGGTCAGCGGTTCTATTCCGAGGATGAGTTTGACCTTTCGGCGTTGCGGGCCTCTAGACGTGAATTGTTGGAATTAGGTCGGTCCTGTGTCCATCCTGCCTATAGGGGCGGCAATGCAATGTTTCTTTTGTGGAATTCCTTAGCCGAATATGTGCTGACCCGAGGCATCGAAATATTGTTCGGAGCGGCCAGTTTCCATGGCACCGACAGTGCGGCGCTGGCACATCCGCTGTCTTATCTTCGGCATCACCATCTGGCCCCCGAGGCTTTGCGAGTGCGGGCAATTGGCCCGAACGCACAGCGCATGGATCTGTTGCCGTCTCATGAAATTGATCGCAAAGCAGCGATGCTGGGAACCCCTGCGCTGATTAAGGCCTATCTGCGTTTAGGCGGGTTTGTCGGGGATGGGGCCTTTGTGGATCATGCATTCAACACCACTGACGTCTGTCTTGTGATGGACACAGCGCAGATGTCCGAACGGCATCGCAAGTTCTATGAGCGCAGGGATGGCGCAGCGGGATGAGCGACTGGCGCGAGGACAAGATCGTTTTTGAACGGATCAATGCGCTGGGCTGGGCGCGAATTACTGCGCGGATTATCCCTTTCTTTTTCGTGACCTATGGCGGGTTACTGGTGTTAATTCTGACCCGCGCGATTGAAGCCCTGCTCTGTCGGCAGGCTCGCCCTGTCACGCCTTACATCACTCAGGCCGTTTGCCGCGCGGTCTTGCGGATCATTGGCTTGCGCTTGCACAGGCAAGGTCTGCCGATGCAGTCGCGGGGGGCTATTGTGGCCAATCATGCCTCTTGGTTAGACATTTTTGTGCTGAACGCTTGTGACCGCGTGTATTTCGTTTCAAAAGCCGAGGTTGCGGGATGGCCGGGGATTGGTTGGCTCGCACGCGCCACAGGGACA
>JBFHGI010000060.1:0-8592 GCA_041583175.1 Pseudorhodobacter sp.
GCGGGTTATGGCGAGCCGTATCGGGCTTGCCACCGCGCCCCTGCGCGCAGAGGCCCTGCTGGCCGCAGCGCCCTTGGATGCCGCATATCCTGCCCCCACGGCATTTGCGGCGTTTTCGGCGCAGCGCGATTCCATTCGTGCCGCTCTGGGGTCGCTTGCCAGCGATCAGGCGATTCTTATCGGGGCCTATGGTGCCGAAACCGAGTGGTGCGCCGCTGCACGCCTGGCAGGTTATGTGCCTGCTGCCACCTTCTTTTCCCGTTAAGCGGACTTATAGTTTTCATATCGCTTAATTTTCGACCGGCCGGAAAGGCTATGGTTGACGAGTCGCTGATTTTTCGACCAGTCTCAAAACTGTTACAAAGCTGTCGCAAAACTTAGACATAATAGGCATAGGCACCCCCTATGTCCGACAGAACAAGGGAGACGACTTGATGAAACATCTTATGCTTACGGCTGCTGCCATGGTGCTTTGTGCAGGGGCTGCGCAGGCTGAATTTACGCTGGATAGCCGCTATACCGATGCCGACGGCGATATGATCGCTGATATCCCGACAGATCCGGCACAACTGGTTGATCCGGACACGCTGATTTTTGCTTATACACCCGTTGAGGATCCGGCCGTCTACGCAACCGCTTGGTCCGATTTCCTGACCCATATGGAAAAAGAAACCGGCAAGAAGGTGCAGTTCTTCCCGGTCGGCAACAACGCCGCCCAGATTGAAGCGATGCGCGCGGGCCGTCTGCATATCGCGGGCTTCAACACCGGCTCCAACCCCTTGGCCGTAGCCTGCGCAGGCTTCCGCCCCTTCACCATCATGGCCTCCAAGGATGGCGCTTTCGGCTATGAGATGGAAATCATCACATATCCCGGCTCCGGCATCGAGGATATCCCCGGTCTGAAAGGCAAGAAGCTGGCCTTCACCGCGGAAACCTCCAACTCCGGTTTCAAGGCCCCCTCTGCTCTGCTGAAAGCCGAGTTCGATCTCGAATCGGGCCGTGACTTCGAACCTGTTTTCTCGGGCAAGCATGACAACTCCATCCTCGGCGTTGCCAACAAGGACTATGACGCCGCAGCCATCGCGAACTCGGTGAAAACCCGCATGATCGACCGTGAAGTCGTCAAGGCCGATCAGTTCAAGGTGCTGTACACCTCGCAAACCTTCCCGACGACGGGTTTTGGTACCGCCCATAACCTGACGCCGGAACTGCAGGAAAAAATCATGAATGCATTCTACAATTTCGATTGGGAAGGCACGACCCTGCAAACCGAGTTTTCCAAGTCGGGCGAAGAAAAGTTCATCCCGATCACCTTCAAGGAAAACTGGGCTGTGATCCGTCAGATCGACGAAGCGAACGGCGTTTCCTACGCTTGCCAATAATTTTCTGAAATGACCATGACGCCGGGGCCAAGGTTTGGCCCCGGTCACCTTTATTATGTGGAGATGCCATGCTGAGCGTCGAAAATCTGACAAAGACCTATAAGACGGGCGACAAAGCCTTGTCGGATGTGTCGTTTAGTGTGGAAAAGGGGCAGGTCGTTGGATTGATCGGGCCTTCGGGTGCGGGGAAATCCTCGCTCATCCGCTGTGTGAACAGGCTGGTAGAACCCACGTCGGGCGCGATCAAGTTGAACGGCACCGATCTTGTGGGGCTTGGCGCGGGCGATCTTCGCCGCGCACGTCGGCGCATTGGCATGATCTTTCAGGAATACGCGCTGGTTGAACGCCTGACCGTGATGGAAAACGTGCTGTCGGGGCGGCTTGGCTATGTTTCCTTCTGGCAAAGTTTCACCCGCCGCTATCCCGGCAGCGATATTGAACGCGCCTACCGCCTGCTCGACCGCGTCGGCTTGATGGCCCATGCCGACAAGCGCGCCGATGCGCTTTCGGGCGGGCAGCGCCAGCGGGTCGGTATCGCCCGCGCACTGAGCCAGGAGCCGGAGCTGCTGTTGGTCGATGAGCCGACCGCCAGCCTCGACCCCAAAACCAGCCGCCAGATCATGCGCCTGTTGATCGAGATCTGTCAGGAACGCGATTTGCCCGCGATTGTGAATATCCATGACGTCCCGTTGGCGCAGCAATTCATGCAGCGGATCATCGGATTGCGGGCCGGTCAGGTTGTGTTTGACGGCACGCCCGACCAGTTGACCGAGGATGTGCTGACCACGATTTACGGCGCCGAGGACTGGACCGCGATGCGCAAGGGCACAGAAGAGGACGAGCAGGCAGAGCGTGACGCCGCGCGTGAAATGGCAAGGCTCGGCGCATGACCAGCTATCCCACCACCTGGAAACGCCCGCCGCAGATTTTCAAACACCGGGGCTGGCGCATAGGTTTGCAGCTTGCCGTTTTGGTCTGGTTCGTGCTGGCCATCGGCACCATCGACGCGAATTGGGAACGGATCGCCGCCGGGATGGAGCGCGGTCTGCGCTTTGTTCAGGGTTTCTTGCAGCCGGATTTCACCTCGCGCTGGTCGGATATCTACGGCGGTTTGATCGAAAGTCTGACGATGACCTTCACCTCCACCATCGTCGGAATTGCCATCTCCGTTCCCATCGGTATCGGGGCCGCGCGCAATGTCGCCCCGCGCGCCGTCTACTACGTTTGCCGGGGGATCATCGCTGTCAGCCGTGCCCTGCAAGAGGTGATCGTGGCGATCTTTTTCGTGGCAATGTTTGGTTTCGGCCCTTTCGCGGGCTTTCTGACGCTGTCCTTCGCCACCATCGGCTTTATCGCCAAACTTCTGGCCGAAGATATTGAAGACATTGATGAAACCCAAGCCGAAGCGATCCGCGCAACCGGGGCAAGCTGGTGGCAGTTGATCAATTACGCCGTGCAGCCGCAGGTGATGCCGCGTCTGATCGGTCTGTCGCTCTACCGCTTTGACATCAACTTCCGTGAAAGTGCGGTGATCGGGATTGTGGGGGCAGGCGGCATTGGCGCCACGCTGAACACCGCGATTGATCGCTATGAATACGACAGTGCCGGTGCGATTTTGCTGATCATCATCGGCATCGTTCTGATCGCTGAATATGGCTCCTCTTACCTGCGGAAGTTTTTGCAATGACCGGTGATTTCCCGAAAGAGTGGCAGTATCGCACGCCGAAAACCAAGCTGCTGATCTGGGCCTTCTGGCTCTGTATGGTGGCAGGCTTTGTCTATTGCTGGCAGGTGATGAACGAAGGCACGATCTGGTTTTTCGTGCAGGACGCGCCCAAGCAAGCCGCCGATATCGGCAGCCGGATGTGGCCGCCGAAACTGTCCTATGTGCCGGAACTGATGATCCCCTTGTGGGATACGCTGAACATGGCAACTTTGGGCACCATGCTGGGGGTTATTCTGGCGGTGCCGGTGGCATTCCTGGCTGCGCGCAACACCACGCCATCGACGGCGATATTGCGGCCAATCGCGCTGTTCATCATCGTGGCGTCACGTTCCATCAACTCGCTGATCTGGGCGCTGCTGCTGGTGGCTATTCTCGGGCCGGGGATTCTGGCGGGTATTATCGCCATCGGCTTTCGTTCAGTCGGGTTCGTGGGCAAGCTGCTGTATGAGGCGATTGAGGAAACCGATGTCACCCAGATCGAGGCAATCCGCGCGACAGGGGCCAGCCCGACCCAAGTGCTGAACTATGCGATTGTGCCGCAGGTGATGCCTGCCTTTTGGGGGATTACGGTTTTCCGCTGGGATATCAACATCCGCGAAAGCGCCATTCTGGGCCTCGTGGGCGCAGGGGGGATAGGGCTGAAACTGCAAGCCTCGCTCAATATCCTGTCCTGGCCGCAGGTTGCCACGATCTTGCTGCTGATCCTCTTGACCGTTGTGATTTCGGAATGGGTCTCTGCCAAGGTGCGGACCGCTTTGATTTGATCGCCGGGGGCCGCCGCATGGCGGTTGGCCTCTGGCATTCAGGCGCAAGGCGCGGTATGGGCAGGGCAACCACGCGTGAGGCTGCCAATGACCGACACTGAATTTACCAATGCCATCTCTTCGATCGAAGAGATCATCGAGGACGCGCGTAGCGGCCGCATGTTCATTCTTGTCGATCACGAAGACCGTGAGAATGAAGGTGATCTGGTCATTCCCGCGTCCAAATGTACGGCGCAGCACGTCAATTTCATGGCGACCCATGGCCGTGGTTTGATCTGCCTGACACTGACCGAAAACCGGATCGATGCGCTGGGCCTGACATTGATGAGCCCCAAGAACTCCAGCCGGCACGAAACCGCTTTCACCACCTCGATCGAGGCGCGCGAAGGCGTCAGCACCGGCATTTCGGCGGCAGACCGTGCGCTGACGGTGGCCGTGGCGATTGACCCGACCAAAGGCCCGCAGGATATCGCAACCCCGGGCCATGTATTCCCCCTGCGCGCCCGCAATGGTGGCGTGTTGGTGCGTGCAGGCCATACCGAGGCTGCAGTGGATGTGTCGCGTCTTGCAGGCCTCGACCCGTCCGGCGTGATCTGTGAGATCATGAACGATGATGGCACCATGGCACGCTTGCCCGACCTGATCGGTTTTGCGCAAAAGCACGGGCTGAAGATCGGCACGATTTCCGACCTGATCGCCTATCGGCGCCGCAACGACAATCTGGTGCGCGTCAGCTCGGAAACCACCGTCACCTCGGAGTTCGGCGGCGACTGGGTGATGCGGATTTACACCGATGATACCGAAGGCGCCGAGCATGTCGTGCTGATCAAGGGTGATATCTCCAGCGCTGATCCGGTGCTGGTGCGCATGCATACGATGGACCCATTGCTGGATGTCGTGGGCCTTGGCCCCGCGGGCCGCACCGGCGAATTTGGCGATGCGATGCGCCTGATCGCCGCCGAGGGACGCGGCGTTCTGGTTCTGCTGCGTGACCTGCATTCCAAAATGGTTTCCGATGCCGAGGTCAGCCCGCAAATTCTGCGGCAATACGGGCTTGGCGCGCAGATCCTCTCCAGCCTTGGTATCAAGGATCTGGTGCTGCTCACCAACTCGCCCCGGCCCAAAGTCGTGGGGCTGGATGCTTACGGCCTGACGATCACCGGCACCCGTGCCATTCCGAAAGGATAAATCATGGCGAGTTCAGAAGCCCATTATACCCTTCCGCTGCCAGAATTTGACAAGCCGGTGAAACTCCTGATCGTGGTCGCGCCCTACTATCGGGCGATTGCCGACCAGTTGATCGCAGGGGCAACCGCCACCGCCGAGGCATGTGGTGCCAGCTTTGAGGTGATCGAAGTGCCCGGCGCTCTGGAGGTTCCGACAGCCGTAGCCATGGCCGAGCGTCAAAGTAATTATGACGGCTATGTGGCCCTTGGCTGCATCATCCGCGGCGAAACCACACATTACGATACGGTCTGCAATGACAGCAGCCGCGCCTTGTCCTTGTTGGGCCTGCAAGGGGCCTGCATCGGGAATGGCATTCTGACCGTCGAGAATATGGATCAGGCCGAGGCCCGCGCCAATCCTGCCAAACAGAACAAAGGTGGCGGCGCGGCCGCTGCCGCCCTTCACTTGATCGCCTTGTCGCGCCGCTGGTCCAGCGCCCGCAAAGGCATCGGCTTTCGCCCGTCCGAGGATAGCTTTCGCGCATGACCAAGACTGACCCCAAAAAAGATATCAAGAAGCAGATGAAATCTGCGGCGCGGCTTTATGCGGTGCAGGCGCTGTTTCAGATGGAAAGCTCCGGCCAGACGGTGGAGGCTGTCCAACGCGAGTTTGAAAACCACCGTTTCGGCGCGGTCTATGACGGTGATGAGATGGCGGAAGGGGATACGACCCATTTCCGCAATCTGGTGAACCACGCCGTGAACCGCCAGGCCCGGATCGACCAGATGACGGACCGCGCTTTGGCTGTCGCCTGGCCGATTGATCGGATTGATCCGGTGCTCCGCGCCCTGTTCCGCGCCGCAGGGGCTGAGTTGGTCGAGCTGGCCACTCCGCCCAAAGTCGTGATCAACGAGTTTGTGGATGTGGCTAAGGCTTTCTTTCCCGAAGGCAAAGAAGCGAAATTCGTGAATGCCGTGCTGGACCATATGGCGCGGGAGGCAAAGCCCGAGGCTTTCTGAGGCGCGACAAATGGACCGCTGGAAAACGGGCGCGGGCGTGCTACATTTGTCCGGTAGCACGGAGGATATCATGCCCAAACTGATCCGCCTTTATATCACCAACGTCGCTATAGGCTTCGCGCTCGCCTTGGCCTTTGTCTCGGCCCTGGTCTGGTTCGATGTGGGGGGCTTGTGGCATCTGGTGACGGAAACCGAAATGGGCTGGCTCGCCTTCATCATGATGTTCGTCTTCAACGGCATCGTTTTCGCCGGTGTCCAGTTCGCCTATGCGGTGATGAGCCTTGCCGCCCCTGATGACGGCCCTAAGGGGGGCAAGAAACAAGGGGTGACCGCCCAGCTTGCCCCTGTCCATGTCGGCGCAAGAAAGCGGTGAAGGTGGCGGGAACCGCAGCAGCCGTGTCTGCGTGAATTTCCCGAGAGCCTGAGTTTTCAGGTGGTCGCCAGATACTTGGACCAGGATCCAGGCAGAGCCAGCTCCCTCGGAGATGCTTATGGGCCACTGGAAATGTGCTGAACACGAACCGAGCAGAACCCGCCACCCACAGAGATAGGCCTCCTTTCCCCTTATGACAAGAGGGCGGTGATCTGCCTTGTGAATCGCGCGCGGAATTTCTGCTAAAGTGCTGCAAACAAACATAATAATAGATGTAATTTACTATTTTTTAACCTATGCCCGCCGCCGCCGCACCCTTCCTGCCGCTTTCTTTTCGGCAAAAATATCCTCGGGGGGGAATTGGCCGCAAGGCCAAGGGGGGGCAGAAAGCCCCCCGCTACGCCGGTGACATGGCAAGCTTCCATCCCAAGAGCAGACGAAGCGCCAGAATGGCCACAAGCCCGAAGGGCAAGGCTGCCGAGGTGCCGACAAGGCCACCTGCCACAGCACCGATCACGATCCCGACCAAAGCCGCGCTGCCCCAACCGAACCAGCCATCCCGCAGCAAGAACCAGATCACCGGCGCCGCGATCACCCAGCCTACCCATGAAAACACGGGCGAGAAGATCAGCAGATACACCAAACCGTAAAGGTAAAGCTGCGCTTCGGCGGGGATGACGGTTTTGGCCGACATGGTCAGCCCTGCCACCATCCATCCCAGCACGCAAGGCGCGCCCCAGAGTACCGCAATGCAGGTGAGCAGCACGGAGCGTGGCACAGGTTTCTGGGGGGCAGAGCGGAAGAGCCAGTTCAAGTCGCGGAACCGCCCACCGTCAGCCCGCCGATCAGCAGCGTCGGTTGGCCCACGCCGACAGGCACCCATTGCCCCGCTTTGCCGCAGTTGCCGATGCCGGGGTCCATCGCCATATCATTGCCAATCGCGCGGATATGTTTCAGTGCGGTCGCCCCATCCCCGATCAGCGTTGCCCCTTTGACCGGCGCGCCGATCTTGCCGTTCTGCACGCGGTAAGCCTCGGTGCAGGAGAAGACGAATTTGCCGTTAGTGATATCGACCTGCCCGCCGCCAAAGCCCACGGCATAAATCCCGTCTTTCAAGCTGGCGACAATTTCGCCGGGGTCGGTGTTGCCGCCCAGCATATAGGTATTGGTCATGCGCGGCATCGGGATATGCGCATGGCTTTCGCGCCGCCCGTTTCCGGTCGGGGCCACGCCCATCAGGCGGGCGTTCTGGCGGTCTTACATATAGCCCACCAGCCTGCCGTCCTCGATCAGGACATTCTTGGCCGAAGGCGTGCCTTCATCATCAAAGGAGATGGAGCCGCGCCGGTCGGGGATGGTGCCATCATCCAGCACGGTCACGCCCTTGGCGGCGATCTGTTGGCCCATCAGCCCGGCAAAGGCCGAGGTTTTCTTGCGGTTGAAGTCGCCTTCAAGCCCGTGACCGATTGCCTCATGCAGCAAGATGCCGGGCCAACCGGCCCCCAGCGCCACATCCATCACACCAGCGGGGGCGGGCACGGCGTCCAGGTTCACCAAGGCGATGCGCAGCGCCTCGCGGGCGAGACCTTGCCAATGTGCAGGCTCCATCAGGCGGGCAAGGCCATAGCGGCCGCCGCCGCCCATGCCACCGGATTCGCGGCGCCCGTTCTGTTCCACGATCACCGAGATATTCAGCCGCGCCATCGGGCGGATATCCGACAGGCGCAGCCCTTCGGGGCGCAGGATCTCTACCTCTTGCAGACCTGCGGCGATGGTGGCCGAGACTTGGATGATGCGCGGGTCCAGCGCGCGGGTGAAGGCGTCGATTTCCCGTAACAGGTCGATTTTACCGGCAAAACTGGCATCGGCCATCGGGTCGGTATCGGTATAGAGTTTCTGGTTGGTGCCTTTGGGCGCATCGGCCAGCGTGCCGCCGCCTGCGCCCACGGCAAGGCGGGTGGTGTCCAGCGCGCGGCGCAACGCGGCCTCGGAGATTTCGGTGGAATGGGCATAGCCTGCCACCTCGCCCAGCACGGCGCGCAGGCCGAAGCCTTCGGAAGCGTCATAGCTGGCGGTTTTCACGCGGCCATCATCCAGAACGATGGCTTCGGAGCGTTTACGCTCCAAAAACAGCTCTCCATCCTCGGCGCAATGGGTGGCC